>JADFRO010000288.1 GCA_022561255.1 Planctomycetota bacterium
GGTGGGAGCGGTTGCCCTGACCATCGCGTTTTGTTGTGTGCGGGGGCAGGTTCGAGTTGGGCACGCGTTGGTGGCTGTGATCGTCGCGGTGGGGGCGCTGTTCGTCGTGATCGGCTCTCTCGATGAGGCGTGCGCGAAGACCTTGTCCGGCTACGACTCTTATGGGGACAAGTGGGGCTATGAGGCGATTTCGTTTTACCTCGTAAAGCTTCCGAGTCAGACGGGCGTTTTAGCGCTGGTTCTGGCTGGCGTGGGTCTCTTCTTCATTCGACGCCTGGGGGCAGCGATGGCGGTTTTTCTCTTGGCGTGGTTCGTCGTTAGCTATGCGATGGTGACCACTGCGAGTCTGAAGGTTCCCCGGTTTTTCTTCGTAGGCCTGTTTCCCGTCGCCGTGTTGGGTGCGATCGGGGCGGCCCGGCTGCTCACGCCATTTGCCAAACCGGCGGTTCGTACAGCGGCGGCGATGGTTCTTGCGGCTACTCTGACCGGTGCGGCGTGGGGGCGATCCATCGAACACGCCCCGGACTATGGATCGGTCGTTGCGGGACTGCGCAGCGACTTGAACGGTCAGGCGGTTCTGTTTAGCGGGCTCCGTGACGGGGATTTCGTTTTCGCGGTTCGGCAGCACGTTCCCTGGCGTCGAAGCATGGTCATTCGCGGAAGCAAGCTATTGTACACGTGTACCGCCGGTCCGGATCTCGACTTGGTGTCGTACGTTTCGTCGCCTATGGCCGTCGCGGATCGGATGCGAGAGCTGGCTTTTCAGTATGTGTTTGTCGAACGTGTCAACGTCGTTGGAACCAAGCCGGATGATTGGTTGAGAACATATCTGAACCTAAGCGGCGACTACGAACGTATCGCCACGCACGTTTTCGAGACAGATGCAATGGACAGCGATCGCGGTGATGTCACGCTGGATGTTTTTCGACTCGCCAAGCCGATCAAGCGCTCTGTGGAGTATTTCGACATTCCGATGCCTCGGACGAATCATCCGATACGGGTCAAGCTCGGCGACGGCGTCGCTATGGTGAATAGACGTTGGTTCTCGGCCGATTCCGCTGACAACGATACGCGCTGCGATGGCGCTGCGATCCTTCGAGCGCCTTCCGGTTTTTGCAGGGCATGATGGTGGATCGGGCGGATCAGGTTACTCACAACACAGGCGTCGCGTCGACCCTACGCGCTGGTGTCCCGCTGGTAGCGGCTGCTCTCTTCGTATTCGCCGCGGCGTGCTACGGATCCTATCGCGTGGATTGTTTTCATCTCCGAGCCATCGCCGAAATCGTGACGGCCAAGGAGCCGGTGCCCCAACGGCGCGTGATCAGACTTCTACGATGGGTTCACCACAACGAGCGTTCTACGGCGAACGAGAGTTACTTCCTGTTGAAGCGGCTCGGCGCGACGCCGGTACAAGTCCTGGAGGGTGGCGGCGACTGCGCTGATAAGTCCCGACTGCTCAGCGCCATGCTGCGCGAGATCGGAATTCCGTCCACCATGCTCATGTGTTTCGATGAGCGCAACGGACGGTCGACGCACACGGTCGTTGAGGCTCGTGTCCGCGACGGTGCCTATATGGTGGTCGATCCCGCGTACAACATGGCGTTTCCCCGCGGTGACGGCGGAGGTTACCACGGATTGCTCGCTCTTCGTGGTGATCCGACGATTCTTCCGCGACGTCTCGACGAGCTAATCGAGCAGCGTGGCCGACATAGTTCGGTTCGTTCGTACGACCGAGCGCGCGGGGCGTTCGGCGCCGCGAGCTCGATCAATTGGAACAAAAACGCGGTGACCCGCATGGCCGGTGATCTCATGGGTGTCGCGTTGGATGATGAGCTATACCGGGTACGGCGACCAGTCGTGCTCGAAGAGCCGAAATTGGCGATCGCGTATGTGGCGCTGGGGCTCTCAGGTTTTTCGGTTCTGGTCTCCGTAAATCTCAGGAGGTCGCGGCGTCGCGTATCGGGATCGGTCCTCAATGTGAGAGGATCGAGCGAGCGTAGCGGCGTGGTGACGCGGTCGGGACCGAGTGTGCCGTTCGGGTCGTGTAGCCAGGGGTAACCTCGAAACATGTGGCCTCTTAAGACCATTTTGTATTTCGGTGCGTTCTGGGTCGCGTGCGCGATGTCTTTGCTCAATCCGATTTGGGGATTGATCAACTACATGATCGTGTATCAGACGGATCCGACGGCCACGTGGTGGGGATTGCCGCTCGTAGACCTCGGAATGCGTTTTTCCCTGTTGGCGGCGGGATTCACGATGTTGGGCATGATCGTCGCGCGAAGGCGAATGCCCAAGATTCGATCGGCGTTCGGCTGGTGGGAGTTCGGCGTGTGCGCGCTCTTCGCGATTGCGGCGATCAATACGCTTACGGGTCTGGAGTACGGGCCTTCGGCGCGTTGGAACTTTGAAAAGCTTTGGAAGTTGCTTCTGTTCGCTCTAATCCTCGGTCGCCTAGCTGCGAGTCGTGAGAATATAAAGCTCGTTCTGTGGACCTTGGTGATCGGAAGCCTACACATAGGCTACGATGCGTACACCGCTCCGCTAGGGGCGTTTGTGTTGGGTCGTCTGGAGAACGTCGGCGGGCCGGACTTCTCGACGACTTCGGGCGCCGCGGCGCACCTTAGCGCGATGCTGCCGTTGATCGGTGCCGTTTTCCTGACAACCAAACATTGGCGTTGGAAATTGGTGGCCGGGTTGTCGGGCGCCCTGACCGTTAACGCGATCATCATGTGTCGAACGCGCTCGGCGTTCATCGGATTGGTGGTGGGTGCGTTGATTGCGCTTCTGGCCGCTCCGCGTGCCCGTCGGTATCGGATTCACATCTTTCTTATAGCTGGAGCATTGACGGCTTTTAGTTTGACGGACGATCACTTTTGGAAACGCATGGGAACGCTCATCGACAGTCAGGTGATGGCGACGGATCTGGCGACCGTGAGTCGTCAGGAAATCTGGGTCGCGTCCTTGCACATTCTGGCGGACTATCCGCTGGGTATCGGCGTAGGAAACTTCCCGCGGGTGATCGGAGACTACGATGAGCGTCACTACAAACGTTCAACGCACAATTCGGTCGTCGTTTGCTTTGTGGAGTTGGGCATTCAGGGCGGGGTCGTTTTCTTGTCGCTCTTTTTCGGATCGCTCTTCCTGATCTACCGTTGTACGCGGCTGGCGCCCGGAACGCGTGATCCATTGGAAACCCAGATCTTGGCGTACGGGATGCTGATCTCCCTGGTAACGTACTTCGTTACCGCTCTTGGGACGCAACGGTTTTATTGCGAGTCGTTTTGGTGGGTTATGATTCTTCCGCTTTCGCTGTACCGCCTTACGGTTGCGGAGAGGGCTGCTCTGGTTGAAGTTCCGGAGCCGGTTGCGGGGCCGATGCCCGAGAATGAGGGACTCACCGACAGGGTATTGCCGTATGGGATCTAAGATCACGTTGCGTGTCTTACACGTTATCCGAACGCTGGAAGGCGGCGGGATGGAACGCTCCATGGTGGCGCTTCTAAACGCGTTGGATCGCGAAGGTGCCTCGCATCTTGTAGTGACGCTCCGTGATGCCGGGGCGCTCGCCGCGGAGCTTCGTGACGACGTTGCATGCTATGCGATGCGGGCGAAGGGACGTTCATGGTTGACAGGTCCGAAACTGGCTCGGGTTGCGCGGACCTTCGGCGCGACGGTTATTCACGCTCGCGGTGTTGGGTGCTGGGCGGACGCGCTCGTCGCGCGACTGCTCAATCCGCGAGTTCGTCTGGTGCTGGGGTTTCACGGATTTGAAGCGGGCCGACGTTTTTCCACGTGGCATCGATGCATCGCGCGTTGTGCACTGGCGGCCGATGCGACGTTTGCGAGCGTCTCGAGTGCCGGCGTTCGTCAACTTATCGAGCAGCTTGGTGTACCGGGGGAGCGCATCCGACTACTCGCCAACGGCGTACGTGTCGAGGATTTCGAGCGCCCGAACCCCGCCGATCGTCGTGCGATACGAACGTCGCTTGGGATCAACACCAATGCGTTCGTGCTGGGCACTTTGGGGTCTTTGACTCCCGTGAAGCGTTACGATCTCGTGATTGAGGCGGCGGCTCGGCTCGCGGATCG
>JADFRO010000289.1 GCA_022561255.1 Planctomycetota bacterium
CGGCGGGATCAACTGGTTCGACCCGGTCCCGGCGTTCGGCGGTGATAAGCAGTGGATCGCCGTGGACGACCGCGTGGAGGGGACGGGCATCGGCCACATCTACCAGATTTGGAACGTTCAGTTCACCTGCTGCGTTCCGGACGATTTCGCGCGTTCGATCGACAACGGCATGTCGTTTCCCTCGTCGATGAACATCCCAACACCGAGCATGAAATGGGGCACGATGGACACGGGGCCTGACGGCACGTTGTACCTCGCCGGAAGCACCTTGAACCAAACGGGACATCTGTTTACTCGATCCGGAGACGCCAAAGATCCGGCGAGCCGGCCGACCTTCGACGATTCAACCGGAATCAGTTTGGGCGGCGTGACGGGCGGGTTCGGGGGGTTCTCCGGACCGAATCCCTCGGGGCTGATCGGGCAGGTCTGGATCGCCGCGGACCCCAGCCGATTCGGCCGTCTTTACGTCCTCGGTTCGGTTCTACCGCCGTCGGCGGACCCAGTCGACGTCATGTTCATCCGAAGCGTGGACGACGGGAAGCACTGGACGGCGCCGATTCGCGTGAACGACGACGCAGCCGGCACGAACGCGTGGCAGTGGTTCGGCGCGATGTCGGTCGCACCGAACGGCCGTATCGATTCGGTTTGGTACGACACCCGGACCACCGGCGTAGCCAATCTTTCCGCGATGTTCTATTCCTATTCGACGGATTACGGTAACACCTGGTCGACCAACGTGCAGGTCACGCCGACGTTCAACAGTCACGTCGGATTTCCCAATCAAAACAAGCTCGGCGACTATATTGGTTGCATCTCCGACAACGGCGGCGTCAGCGTCGCTTACGCGGCGACGTTCAACGGCGAGCAGGACGTCTGGTTTCTGCGGATTCCTCGCGACTGCGACGGCAACGGTATTGACGACGACTGCGACGTGGCGTGCGGCGTTGCGGGTACGCGCTGCGACGTGAAGGGCTGCGGCATGCGAGGAGACTGCAACGGCAATGACGTCCCCGATCTCTGCGAACCGGACGATGACTGCAACAAGAACGAAATACGCGACCTCTGCGAAATCGGAAAGAACCCGAATCTGGACTGCGACGGAAACAACGTCCTGGATTCGTGTCAACCGAGCGACGACTGCAACGACACGCTGACGCCGGACTTCTGCGACCTTGCGGACGGAACAAGCCAGGACTGCAACCGAAACGGCATTCCCGACGAGTGCGACATCGCAGGCCCCGAGTCCAACGACGAAAACGGCGACGGCGTGCCCGACGAGTGTCTGGCGGCGTGCTGTTCATGCGGATGCGAGGAGCGCACTGCGATGGACTGTCTCGTACGCGGAGGCATCTCCGACGGAATGGGCAGCTTCTGCGACGCCCCCGACGCCTGTACGCCGAATCCGACGTTCATCAACGACGAATGTATCTTCGCCCAAGCCCTTCCCAGCGACCCCGAGGTTGTGATTCCCACGGACAATCGCTGCGCAACGACCGACGGACCACCGGACGTTCCCTGTTCGAGCTCGCAACCGTTCGGGGCGGATCTGTGGTACACCTACGTCGCCCCCTGCAACGGAACCATCAACTTGCACATGTGCGGCCTTAACAGCTACGACGCAATACTGGCCGTCTATGGCGGAGGCGAAACCTGCCAGTGCCCGACAGACAACGCCTCGCTCATCACCTGCGGCGACGATACCTGCGGCTTCCCCGGCGGAACCCCCACGATAACGTTCAACGTGGTGGCGGGTGGGTGCTATTCGATTCGCGTCGGCGGATGGGCCGGCTCTACAGGCGTGAGCGAGCTTAACCTCGTGTATACGACCATGTGTCCGGCGCTGCCCGAGGCGCCGCAACCCGAGCCCGACGGTCAGGACAAGAACCGGTTTCTCTCCATGGTGATTCCCGAACCCGCAACCTCAGCGGCAAGCGCTGAGACCGCGTTGCAGGTTACGCCGATCCTCCTTCATCGCGTCTGCAGCGCGGACAGTACGAATCTGTTCGAGCCATGCTTGTTCAACTCGGAGTGTGTTGGCGGTCGGTGCGAAGCGAACTTCACGCCGTTCGAGGGAAAACCTCTTTACGTCAACGCGATACGGATGTGTCGAGGAGGCGATGAGCTTGGCGAAAAACGATGCACAAGTCAGGACGACTGCGACGCCCGCGGATTGGGTGGGACGTGCGAACAGATGCAGACCTGCGTCGGCGGGACCGAACCGGGCGGGTTCCCCTGCGGCAGTCAGGATGTTTGCGATGCGCGCATCGATCCGCGTACGGGACAACCCCGCGGCGGGACGTGCCGGCTGACCATGACCTGCGAGGATTCCCCCATCCGGGAGACCACGTTCCAATGCGCGGTCTTGGGATGTCAGCCCGAATATCGAAACTGGGCGAGCGATCTGGCCGAGCCTCTGATCGATGGGCCGACGGTACTCCACGTCGCGGGCAGCGCCATCATGCCCGGCCGGTCAGACTACCTTGTGCGGCAGTTGGACCTACGCTGTCAGGGGCAGGAGGCCGGCTGCACGAGTGTGTCCGAGGCGCTTGCCATAAGCACGGCCAGGTGGGGTGACGTCAACGGCGACGCCGATCTCTCGGTCAGAGACGTTGAGACACAGGTGGACAAACTCAAGGATGTCCCAACCGGTACGCTCAGCAAGCCCCGCACGCAACTCAACCGGACGGAATTGGATCCGACAGGGAAGATCTCGGTCGTGGAAATCCAGCTTACCGTGGACGCCCTCAAGAGCCTTCGCTATCCGTTCCGCCAGCTCGTGCCCTGTCCGTAACTCCTGCGCAGCGCAAAGTTCCGGCAGCTCTCCTGCGGAACGCCGCTCCCTCCGCCAATTCAGGCGTCTCATCTTCGCCCGGCGTTGTTGCTGCTGAGGGGAAAACCCGTAGCTACGTCCAACCCAATGGCAACTAGGTAAACTGCGCGGCCCCACAACACTTTAGGATATTTATCCGTCTACATTATATTTCCCCAAGTGACGATGGGGAGGGTTCGATAAACACCCCAACTCCACCGGAGCGCGGAGCGTGGCTCGCCGCGAACTACCGCGGCATCGCCGCTGCGTCCGCTGATCAAAACAGAACTGCTTCGCGGTCTATCGAAACGCCCTCGCCCGGGCGACCGCGAAGCCAAACTCGGGAGGCTCACCACGTGGCTAAGAAACTATTGGCGGCAACGCTCCTGCGGAGAGCAACAATCCTGCGGAAAGCAACTCTGATCGCTTTCCTTGGAGCGACCATCGGACTGGCGTGCAACAGCTGCACGAACCAAGGCGGCGGCAGCGACGGGCTCGGCTTTGAGGGAACGATTAACGGGAAGATTCTCGAACAGCAGAGCACGCGCGGCTCGACGGCCGACGCGTCGACCGCACAGACGCTTCCGTCGACGATCGACACAAACAATACCTGCGTGCGCTTTCAAGACTTGAGCGGCAACGCGCTTCGCGGCGCCAAGGGCGAGCCGATTGAGGAAGTACCGGTCGCCCCGGACGGCACGTTCTCTGCTGACGGTCTCCCCGTCGGAACCGACTTTACGGTCTGCGTAGACGTGGGCAAGGACGGCTCGTGCGAACTCGAGAGCTGCGAGAACATTCCTAGCGACGGCAGCGGCAACGCGGGACGTCTGGACGGCGCCGAGGTCGATCCCCTGACAACGATCGTTCTTGCCAAGTTCAGGGATCTGCTGGCGGATCGCGGGATCGACCCGGGCAACCTTCCCATCAGCCCGGTCGCGATCGACTCGTGAAGAAGGTACGGGGTCACGAGGGACGCGGCCGCGATCACGGCGAGCGCACCCCAGCGCTCCAAACGAGGTACCCGGCTGAAGAACGCCCACCACACCAGAGTCGCCAGAGCGCCGCCGAAGATCCCGCCCATGATCCAAAGAAACGCGCTCTCGCCTGCGAACCCTGGAACCACAAACCTGGCCAGCCACTGGGCCGCCACGATGATTGCGCCGGGTAACAGCCGGATCGGTTTGGGTGGCGCCGATTCGGCGGCTTTGCTCATAGACATTTCGTCATCCTACCCTCGCCGCGGCCTAGAAGGTGCTTGGCCCGTCAGGAGTGGTGGTAGG
>JADFRO010000290.1 GCA_022561255.1 Planctomycetota bacterium
TTCGTTCGTTCAGTGACAGCCGCGGCGAAGCGCTCGGGATGAAGTTGAAAATCGTCGTAGAGACTTACCTTGACCGGCACACCGCCCGCGAGCTGGGTCAAGATCGGATAGGAGACGAAGTACGGGTCGCCCATCAAAACCTCGTCGCCCGGGTTCAGGCAGGCGATCATCGCCAGCAGCAGCCCACCCGATACGCCGGACGTAACGAAGAGATCGGGCTTCCAATGGAACTCGTCCGAAAGTTGCTGGGCGATTCGGTCCCGCAGAGCGGGGATGCCACGCGTGGGAGTGTAACCGTTCTTGCCGGAATCGATCGCGTCGCACATTGCGCGACGAATGTTCGCCGGAACTTCGAAGTCCGGTTGCCCGATCGAGAGGTCTATGGGGTCGACAAGCTGTGCGCCCAGATCGAAGATCCGTCGAATGCCCGACGATCCGATCGCTCGGGCGCGATCCGCGATGAACGGGTCGTCGGTCATGGTCGTCATCGCCCATCCCCGATCAGAAGCGCCATCCGAAACACCGCCGAACAGCGCCCATCGCAGCTAGGCCTGCAAGCAACGCCTGGCGGGGCGAAATGCTCCCGCGGATCGGGCTGGGCACACAACCGGGCGTTACGACTTCTTCTCTTCCGTAGCGGGTGTGTCCGTTTCCGTTGCAGCGGCGTCACCGTCCGTGGTCTTCTCTTCTTTGACCTTCTTACCAACGGCTGCCTTGCGGTGTCCTATCTTGGGAAGACCAAACGGGCTGCTGCCATCCGTCCAATGGTCCGCTTCCCTCAGGTGTTCGATGCGCTCGGCCCGCGTGAGAACGTTGCGGTGGCGCTGTAGGGTGTCTCTTGATTTTAGTGATTTATCGATCGACATCGTCGCAGAAACTCCCGTTTACCAATGATCGCGCTTGAGCGTCTTAAAGTAACCTTCCAACCTGTATCCCCCACCGGCTGCGAAGTATTCCGTGCCGATGGTATGTATCTTTTCTTTCAACTGGTCCGCCATACGGCGCTGAGCGGGATCCTTTCGGTTGAAACCCTGCGTCGTCATTAACTGGACGGCGCCACTTTCGTACTCCACACGGTACGTCGAAACGCCGTACCGCGCCAAAAACTCCTGCGCCGCCCCGGCGCTCGCCGCGTTGCGCGCCGAAAACTCCTGCACAACGATGTAGGTGTTGCCCGAAATCCATTTCGGCTCTGAGCCCGAATCGCTCGTCGTTGCCCCCGGTCCAGCCGCCGGGTCGTCGGACGCTCGCCCTTGAACGACGTCGGGCGACGGTACGATTAGACTGCTCACGAGGTACGTCGCCGCCGGTTGATTTCGGGCAGCCTCGATCTCGTCCATCGTGTCAGCCGCGTACGACGCTCGGCCGGTCGTGAACCCCGCTTGCAAGCCTGCTTGCCTGCCTCGATGGTTGCCCCACGCGAACGTTCCCACGACCACGACCAGCGCGGCAAATACGGCGATTGCCGCCATGCCGCTCGTTAACGAGAAGCGGATGCGATCACCGTCGATCTCCACGGCTACGGCACTCGTAGCCGCCCCGTCGGAGACGGGCTCGACCGCGACCGGGTTAGCGGGCACACTCGGTTCCGCCGATTCGTCCCGGTCATCCGTTTCGTGCCAAACCGGAACCCGCACTGAGGCCGCATTCGGGTTCCCCTTCTCACCCAGCACCTCAAACAGCGATGGGCCACGCTTGCTCTTCCGCATGCCTCGTGCCTCCTTGCGACCGCGAACCCGCGGGGCGATCCGTGGGACGCGAGGATACCGGGATCCTCTTCGTTTGCAAGCGTCACGTAACAACCAAACGGGCCACGCTGAGCCCCACCGGAACCACGGTTTCGAGTGCATGCGGGGCGTTTCGGGATTCTCCAACGTTCTCTGCCGACAACGTTGCCCGTGTGTGAACTTCCGTATACAAGGGGCGTGTAAGCGGCATCGAGCGGGCGATTGGCTCAGTTGGCTAGAGCGTTCGGATCACACCCGAAAGGTCACAGGTTCGAGTCCTGTATCGCCCAGTTGTTAATCCGCGTTGTCGCGGGACCTTCGTGGTCTACACGCGAGCCTGGAACTCGACTCGTCTACGGATCACACGTGTTCCGGCTACGAGTAGGACGATGGCCATGGCGATCGCGCCCCACTCGCCGATGGTTGGGACGATACCGGCAGTTGCCTGGTCGACGGTGAGCACCTGGTTCGAATCGATCGACCAGAGTACCGAGACAGTGCCATCGGGCCAATTGATCTCCAAACGCTCGACAAAGTTTGAAGTGCCAAGGCCGAAGAACGCTTCCGCGGGCTCCTGTCCGAGGTAGCTCGTGCCAGCCGTAATCAAGCGCATCATCTGTTGGCCGTTGACGGTTATCCGCACGACCGCCCCGATGGCGAAGTGATTGGGTCCGGGCATGCGCGGTTTGACGACCAGGTAGTTGCCACCCGAACCTTTCTCCTGCCGGTTTTCCAGCAGGCGCAACGGGCCATCGGCGCACACTTGTACAAGATCGAGGTCGCCGTCCCGATCGGAGTCGAAGGCAATCAGAGCGCTTCCCCAATATGTGTCGTTGAACAGTACGTCCGCCGACTCCTCTACGAACGTCGTCGGATCCCCGCCGAGATTCAGATAGAACTTGGACGCGTCCACCGGGACGCGGTCCGAAATGAGGAAGCCGTTGGTAGCGGCAATATCGATCCACCCGTCACCGTCGCCGTCCATGAAGGTCGTACCCCATCCCCAGCCTGCGCAGCCCACGCCCAGGCTTGGCGACACGTCCACGAACTGGAGTTGGCCTGGCGTCGAGTCGTTGCGGAGGAGGACGTTGTAACCCAGGAGATCGGGATCGTCGACGCCGCAGATGTTGGTCATGTAAATGTCAAAGTCGCCGTCACGGTCGTAGTCGCCGAGTGTCAGCCCCATGTCGTTCATGGAGTTGTCCGCCCCCGCGGCGGGCGCCATGTCGACGAACGTGCCGTCGTGTTGATTGATCCAGAGGTGGTTGGGTCCGAAGTCCTCGGCGACGTACACATCGAGCCAGCCGTCCTGATCGAAGTCGTACATCATGCATTGGTGGTCCCAGAACATTCCCTCGCGAATACCACTCGACTCACTCACATCGGAGAACGTGCCGTCGCCGTTGTTGAAAAACAGATGGGATTCCCCCCGCCACTTGGGTACGAACAGATCGAGGTACCCGTTGTGTGTCAAGTCGCCGGCACATAGGCCACCACGATGTTCTCCACTGTTGACCGGCGAAAGCGGCGCGAACAGCCCGGATTCGTCGGTGACATCCTCGAACACGGCTTCCGTTGTTTGACGGTAGAGACGCAGTGTCGGTGCGTCGGCAAGATCGTTCGCGACGACCAGGTCGAGATCGTGATCACCGTCGTAGTCGAACCACAAGGCGCACCGGTTTGCAGCGAGTGAGTCGAGCCCCGCCGCAGCCGCGATGTTCTCATAGTGTCCGTCGCCCAGGTTGCGATAAAGTTGGTCCGGGATGCCCGCGGCGTTGGGAACGAACATGTCGATGTCGCCGTCCGAGTCGAAATCGGCCGCTGCGACGCCGGCGCCAAACCCGTTTGACATGTAATAGTTGCCGATGCCGCGCGCACTCTGAACCTCAACGAAATGGAACGTCTGTGCCCTAGCCGTGACACAAACGGAAACGGCGACGGTCAGGAACGCCGACGCGATACGCCAGTGATCCGTAGAACGACCGCGCGTCGCTCCGCGCCCAAAGCACGTGCCATGCGGCGTCTGTCCAGCCGATCGTCGCGACCACAGGCGCGGGTGCTTTTTTCCTGTAAACATGTCTTCCTTGCCCCGTGTCGAACTGCCCTCCCACAGTATACCGGAAAGCCGGTTGAAATCGGAAATACTGTGGAACGAGGCCGAGTGTTTGACCGACGGGGACGCACTCGTCGTCCAAAACGTGCCCGCTTGCTCTGCGGGATTCCCTTACGGGCCACCGCGCCACCCATTGCGGAATCTGAAATCCCCGTCCGCATCGGGGCTTGAAGGCCGCATTCCCGTTTTTCAGCACAACTGAACGGCGTGTTTGTACAGATCGGAAGTGCTGATTTCTTC
>JADFRO010000291.1 GCA_022561255.1 Planctomycetota bacterium
ATTTCCAGAACCTGTCACTCTCATTAGCGCACCTTGGTCGCCTCCCCGACACGTTCGAGGCCGCAAGAAACGCCTTTACCGACCTGGAGAAGGTTCCCGCATCGCATCACCAAAAAACCACGTACACCATCTTCAGCCACGGGCACGCCGGCGAGGCGGCGGCGCGACTCCCCCAGGACACCGCCGCGGGTGAGCACTTCAGTAAGGCGATCGATCTCGGCCAGGATGATTGGCTTGCGTCTCTTGCGGGAGCGTCGCACTGCACCTGGCTCGCACGCAGCGGAGATTTCGATCATGCCCGGACGGCCGGTGAGAAGAACGCGGCATGGTGTACCGAGGGCGGCGGACTCCACGACCAGACATTCGTATTCGCCACGCAAGCCCTGGTCGAGCGGCTTGCCTGGGCGGCGGGTGATCCAAAGCGAAAGACACTCGATGAGATGCAGGCCTTCGCCGAAGAGGCCGTCAAGGTCGGCAAACGCTCGGGCCACCATTACTATTATACCTACGCCCTGCTCGAGGCGGGGCGGTGTGCGGCTGCCCGGGCCGGCTATGAACCCGACCGCTACGACGAGCACGTCGCTAGCGCTAAGCGTTACCTCGCCGAGGCCGAGTCCCGTGCGGATTACGCCGGATACCGCATAATCCACGCCGACATCCACGTCACCCGGGCGCAGCTCGCCAAGCTCGCCGGCGATACGCCGGCCATGCACGAGCAATGCGAAAAGGCCATCGCCATCTGCAACGACCCCACCTGCGACTACGCCTGGGCGAAACAGGACGCGGAGAGGTTGATCGCGGCTACCGATCGCGGATCAGAGCGGTAAGACAAACCTCCCAACTCCCTGAGGCGAGTCGCCGCCGAAAGTCCCCGGCAGCCAACCGGTCGTATCCATCCCGAAAACACACGAACCGTGAGCTTTCGCAAGGTTTCACAAACAGAGGTGTGCGCCGTGATGTCTCACGTCGAGAAAACATCGAAAACGCCGATGGGCCCGGAGGGATTCGAACCCTCGACCAAGCGATTATGAGTCGCTTGCTCTAACCGCTGAGCTACAGGCCCGCAAACTCATTCCACCGCGCTGATTGCGCAACGTCAAACGGTCTAGCTTCGCAACCCTCAGACGCTTCAGTCCGGCAGATCCACCCAAACCATACCGCCGCGAATCTCGACCGGGTAGCGCTGGACCGTCACCTGCGGCGACTGCGTACACACGCCACGGTCCAGGTCGAATTCCCACTCGTGCGAGGGGCATCGCACGCGGCTCTCTGTAACCTCTCCGCCGGAGAGATTCCCGCTCGCATGCGGACACGCGTTGTCGATCACCACCACCCGCTCGGGTTCCCGAAGCCGAAAAACGGCCAGCTCCAGTCCGGCCAACTCGACGAACGTCCCAGCCCCGTCGCGGCAACGCGAAAGCTCGATCACTTCGGTCCACGCCATCGATCTCAGTATCCACTCTGCGCGCAAGGTCTTCAGCCGCTACAACACATCGGTCATGTTACCCGACACTCGAGCAGCTCGGAAGACACAGCCTCCCCTTTGCGGTTACCATGGACCAGCGCTGGGATTCCGCGCTCGGGTTCTGCGTTGAACTGGAGGCAACACGTTATGAACGTAATCATCGACCTGTGTGTCGTGCCGATGGGAGTCGGCGTTTCCGTATCGCGCTACGTCGCCGCTTGTCAGACCGTAATGCGCGACGCCGGGTTTACGCCACATCTGCACGCGTACGGCACGTCGATCGAGGGAGAATGGGACCAGGTGTTCGCAACCGTAAGAAAATGTCACCAGACGCTTCACGAAATGGGCGTGCCGCGCATCTCCTCGACCATCAAGCTGGGAACGCGCACGGATCGAACGCAGACGATCGAATCCAAAATCGATAGCGTCGAAGAACTGCTCGGTTAAGAGCAAGCCCCATCTCGGAGTCCTGAGCCGCGGGCTTTAGCCCGCGCGAATTCTCGACGTTCGACGTAACCTGAAATCCGGCAGACCCAGGATTCCGACACAGAGACGCTACTCTAAAAACGCCGCCAGCCGATCCAACCCCTTGTCAATCTCCTCCATACTCGTCGCGAAAGACAATCGGACATGCGCGTCCATCCCAAACGCGATACCCGGCACAACCGCCACTTTCGCTTTTTCCAACAAACGAGCGGCGAACTCCCGCGAACTTGACACGCCCAACCGCGCGAACGTCGCGGAAACGTCGGGAAAACAATAAAACGCTCCCGTCGGCTTGGGACACGCGACACCCGACATCGACGTCAACCGCTTCCACATGTGCTTTCCGCGCCGCTCGAACTCTACGCGCATCGACTCGACAGCACTTTGATCTCCGGTCAGCGCCGTCGCCAACGCGATCTGACTGAACGTAGCCGCCCCGCTGGTCGACTGCGATTGGAGCTTCGCCATCGCCTTCACCACATCAACGGGACCGCCCGCGTACCCCAACCGCCAGCCCGTCATCGCGTACGTCTTCGAGGCACTGTTCACCGTAAGGGTCTGAGCATATGCATCATCATTGACCGCCGCGTAGCTCAACGTCCGCTGGCCGTCATAGAGCAATTCGTCGTAAATCTCATCCGACAAGATGAGTACCTCGCGCTCGGTTAGCACCGACGCCAGCGCGCGAATCTCGTCGGGTTCATAGGTCACGCCACTCGGGTTGGACGGCGAATTGATGATGACCATGCGTGTACGATCGGTCAGCACGGCACGCAGCAGGTCGGGAGTAACCTTGTAATCGTTCGCGACCGCACCGGCGACAACCACCGGAACTCCGCCGGCGAGCCGAACAATCTCCGGATAACTAACCCAATACGGCACGGGGATGACCACTTCGTCGCCGGGGTCGATCACGGCGTGGACCGCGAGGTGTATGCACTCCTTACCGCCGGAGGTAATGATCGTCTGCTGGGGCGTATAGCTAAGACCGTTGACCCGCTCGAACCGCTCACACACCGCCTTCTTGGTTTCGGCGAGTCCGGAGGCAGGTTTGGGATAGCCCGTATGCCCCGCCTTGATCGCGGCGATGCCCGCCTCGCAAATGTGCTCGGGCGTACCGAAGTCGGGCTCACCCGCGCCGAATCCCACGACGTCGACGCCCTCCGCTTTCATCTTCGCCGCCCGCGCCGCCACCGCTAGCGTGGCTGATTCCGCAAGATCGATCGCACGTTGGGACAGCTTCATGGGAGGAACTCCGTCTTCACGCACTTGGAGCAACAAACGGTCAAGTCTCGCACCCTGCAGAGCGTTCTGTAACGCGAACTATACGGCAGACCGAGAGACCGACCGCGCGACGGCCCGCACAATTGCTTCCCCCCCTTTTTGCAAGGGGGGAACGAGGGGAGGCGCCGGCGAGTGTCTACGACCGACCGCCAAAACGCAAGTGCTACGGGTTACTGACATCACAGAATTGGATTTCCAACGCTGGACCCGGCGGGCAGGCCCCACTACGCAACCGAATCGGAAGTCTCAGCCGCAAGAATCGGCGGCGTCGAACATGCCTTGCAAAGACCCGCGACGGAATCGCGCACTGCGTAACCACAGATGTGACAAAACGCCGCCACCGGCCGGCGCCGCTCAAACCAGAGCGCTGCGCAGAACCGCCGCGACCTGGATGCCAAAGCGATCAGCGCCAACACGACATACCCGGTGTTCTTCAACAGCTTTTCCCAGATGATCTCAACTCCCAATCCACACCCGCAGTCGAAAGCGATCTCAAAGAACGACTGCCCCGTCTCACTCTGCATGGCCAGCGCACGGATTAGAACCGCCGGCGTAAACACCAACAGCATCACCAGGATCATCGACGCCGCCCCGCGAACGTAGATACCGACGATCAGCGCAACTCCCGCAACAATCTCCAGCCACGGCAGGACCATCGCGGTCACGTTCAAGAAGATCGGGGGCGATTCGGGAAACATGTCGTAGAGGTGGATGCCCTTTAAGAACGCGTGCGGATCGGCCACTTTGTTGAGACCCATCCAGACGAACATCCCGCCGAGCACGATGCGCACCAAGAGCAGCAGCCAGCCGCTCTGATCCACACGCCGAAAGATCGATCCCTCAG
>JADFRO010000292.1 GCA_022561255.1 Planctomycetota bacterium
ACCCTCGCCGCTGCGGAGTGTGCGGTTGTGGTCATGTCGGCGTCGTCGGGCATTCAGGTCAACACCCGGCGGATGATTGCGCGAGCGCGTGAGTATGGATTGGGCATGTGGATTGTGATCAATCACATCGACGCTGCCAATGTCGACCTGCCGGCTCTGGTGGGTCAGATTCAAGAGACTTTCGGTGCCGAGTGTGTACCGCTGAATCTTCCGACCGATGGGGGCAAGGCGGTTATTGATTGCTTTGCCAATGAGTCGGGCTCGGCGGATTTCTCCGACGTCGCAGATGCACACACGGCGCTGCTCGAGGCGCTCGTTGGTGCCGACGACGAATTGATGGAAAAATACTTGGGTGGCGAGTTGTCCAAAGAGGAGGCGGGTCGGGCTGCCGCCGGTGCCGTTGCGCAGGGCGTGTGCATTCCGATCTTGTTCACGAACGCACTGGGCGATGTCGGCGTTACCGAATTTCTCGACGCGCTCGAGATGTTTTGTCCGAGTCCCACGAGTGGCCTCAAGCGGACCCTCGTGACCGGTGATACCTCCACCACGATCGAACCGGATTCCGCCGGCTCCTTCGTGGGGCAGGTGTTTAAGATCACGACCGATCCCAAGAGCCACATCAAATACCTCTCCATACGTGTGCACTCGGGTAAGGTGAGTTCGGACATGACGCTCAAGAGCGAGCGCGAGCCAAAGGGTGTGCGCCCCGGGCACGTTCTTCGATCCCAAGGTATTGAGCACAGTGAAATGGATGCCGGCGTCGCCGGAGACATCATCACTCTGGCCAAGCTCGACTTCGCCATCGGCGACACCTTGACTTCCGACTCCCCCGCGAAGGTGGCGATGGTGAAGTTTCCCGAGCCGATGTTCTCCCTGGCTGTCGAGTCCAAATCGCGTGGTGACGAGGACAAAATTACGATGGCGCTCAAGCGCTGCATGGATGAGGATCCGTGTTTCAGGTCGGAACGCGGAACGGGCGGGGAACTTGTTGTTCGGGGCATGGGCGAGGCGCAACTGCGCACGTATCTGAACCGGATGTGCAAACAGAATAAGCTTGAAGTGGCGACGAAGCCGCCCCGTATTCCTTACCGCGAGACGATTACGGCGTCGGCGCGCGACGTCGAATACACACACAAGAAGCAGACCGGCGGCGCTGGGCAGTTCGGCCGGGTGATCATCAACCTTCTTCCTGCGGAGCGTGGCGAGGGCTACGAGTTCATCGACAAGATCTTCGGCGGGGCGATCGATCAGTCCTTCCGTCCGAGCGTGGACAAGGGCGTGCGAGCGCAGATGGCGGCGGGCGTCCTGGCTGGATATCCGGTTGTGGACGTCAAAGTTGAGCTGATCGACGGAAAGACGCACCCGGTAGACAGCAAGGACATCGCCTTTCAAATCGCGGGGCGCGGTGCTTTTAAGGAGGCTTTCATAAAGTCCAAGCCCGTTCTGCTGGAGCCGATCGTTGACGTCGAAGTGACCGTACCGGCCGAGCACGTCGGGGACATCACGGGCGATCTTGCGTCTCGTCGCGGTCGACCGCAAGGGCAGGACATTCTTCCCGGCGGTTTGGTTGTGATCAAGGCCGTCGTGCCCCTGGCTGAACTCGCCGACTACAACCCGCGTCTATCCAGCATCACGGGCGGGCAGGGGAGTTATACGATGGAGTTCTCTCACTACGAACCCGTTCCCGGCAACGTGCAACAGCAGATCGTCGACGCTCACAAGAAGGAGCACGCGGCCGCGAGTTCCTGACGCTTTAGAAATCGTATGCTCGGATCGTTGCTCGTCGCGATCCTCCGGGCCGGCGATTGTGCCGGTCATCGGCAAGTGTTCCCTCACGGGAGCTTCGCTTTCCGCAGGAGCTTCGCTCTCCGCAGGAGCGGTTCGGGACGGCGAAAACGACTTAACGCGGCGACTTGGGTCCGGGAGCGGTCGGTTTCTGAACCGGCACGTCCTTGAGATCAGCGCTCTTGCTGTGTGTTGGAGGTTTCAACTCTTCTGACTTGATCATGCCAGTCTTAGGCTCGCCCTCGGTAGGCTCGCGTTCGCTGGGGTCGTCTTCGCGAGGTTCGCCATCGCTGGGCTTGGCTAACGCTTTCGCACGCTCGGTTCGGAGCCGTGCGACGCGGGCGTGCTGCTCGCGGTTGGGAAGCTGATCGAGCCGGGCCTTGAGTTCCTTGAACAGGGCGTCAATGGGTCCGTACAACTCGACAAGCTGCTCTGTTAGACCATCGAGTTCGGCCTGTGTGCCGTCGGCATCCATAATACGCCGCTCCAGCTTGTCAATCTCTCGGCGGCGAAGATTTCGGTGATCGAGGGCTCGCTGCTTGATCTCCGACAGGCACGAGAGGGCAGACGTTCGCTGCCCCTCGTCGAGTGTAAATTCCACAACGAAGTCGACCACGTATTGTTCCCACGCGGAAAGCTCGATCAAAATCTGATCTTCGTCTTGTTCGACCGGAGCAACCTTCCGGGCTGCTGCGGTGTTTGCAGTGGCGCGACGCTCACGCCGAAGGCGTCGACGCTCTTCACGTTGCTGGGCGTTTCGCGGACCCGGTGGTTGCCAGAAATCGGCCGTCTCGAACGCGCCGCTTTTCCACTGTTGAAGCTTTTCTTCGGCTAGAGCTAGTCCGGCGCTCATCTTGAGCGCGTCAAGCCCAAACGAGGCCCGCTGCAGTGGGCTCAGAAGTGCGCGGAAGTCGTCTTGCGTTTCCTCCACTTCCTCGCGGACTTCTTGGAACACGGGTCCGACGCGCGACGCCCATTTTTGTACCTGCTCTTTGGACGGTGGGGCGAGGGCCATGCGCATTTCGAGAAACTCGTTGAGGAGCGGCTGGATTTCGCCTCGACGTTCGGTCAGGAATTCCGTCCAGCGCTTCACGGATCTCTCGCGAAAATCCTTGCGTGTCTCCTCGTCGAGGTCGTAGCCGCTCGCGGTCCGCTCCGCCCATCGAGCCAAAATGCTGTTGAGCAGTTTCTGCGTGGGCCAAATTCCATCGAGGTGGGACGCCTCTTGTGAGGGAGCTTCCGGCGCAAGCGGCTCGTTGGGCTGGGTCGCCATTAAGGTGGCGGGAAGGGCGAGCAGAAGGAAGATGACGCTTGAGTGAAGCATTAGCGACGTCCGTGACGGCTACGAAGGCGAGCGACTGGGATCGACCGCAGCGTCGACCCCCGCTTCGCCGATAGTTTCTACATCGGCCCGAGTGGCCCCGACACTCATGAGCACTACACGCATTATCTCAATCGTTGTCCCGACGTTCAACCGGTTGGCCCAACTAACGCGCTGCATCGACAAGATACGACAGAACGTGACCTGCCCGATGGAGGTCGTCGTAGTGGACGGGGGCTCAACGGATGGGACGCGAGCGTGGCTGGCCAAGCAGGACGATCTGAAGGTCATTCTTGAGGACAAGCGCGAAGGGGCGGTCCGTGCTTTTAACAAGGGCTTTAGGGCTGCTACGGGTCATTACGTGATGTGGCTTAACGACGACGCCTATCCGCTCGCAGGTGCGGTTGAGGCGGCCGTGGAGATGATCGAGCGGCCGGACCTCGCCGACGTGGGGATCGTGGCCTTCTACCACAATTGGCACAACGAGCGTAACGTGCTCGACCGTGTGGAGCATGACGGTTCGACGTATGAACTTTGTCACGTACGCGGTTATCCGTACGCGAACTTCGGCTTGATCCGGCGGGAGCTGCTCGCCAAGATCGACTTCGCGGATGAGCGGTTCTACTTCTTCGGATTTGATCCCGATTTGTCGTTGAAGGTCCAGCTTGACGAGGGGCTCAAGGTCGTCGGCTGTCGGCGTGCGCTGGTCCATCACGACGAGTATGACGACGACCGCAAGCGGGCGGATTTGGCTGTGGGAAAAGATGACAACGCAAAGCTGTTCGCGAAGTGGAATCTTCCCGATCCGGGAGCGTACGCGGACCCCGCGCCAGCCTACCGTCGAGAGTTGTCCGTGCGGGGGATCGCTTAGTGTTGCGTCACACGTCGTTCGATGGGTGGGGCGTCATTCCGTGAGTGAGACTGATCCGAGCCGCGCCCGTGAGGAAGCGGGCCGATATT
>JADFRO010000293.1 GCA_022561255.1 Planctomycetota bacterium
CGTGCGCTCGAGAACGGGCGCTTTCCAGCCCGAGTTTGAATCCAATCGTGGACGCCCAGGTTTCGCGTCACGTGTGCACACAAATCGCACAACACCCCGCCGTGGCGTCTAGTGCATCGCCAACCTTGAACTTGCGGGTTGCAAAGAGGGAGGGCGAAGCTCCTGCTGGGCCGCTCAACCCCGCTTTGGTCTTTCACAGTGGTGGCTCGCCGGGAGGCTCGCCCTCCCTTGGCGGTCGCCACCCCGAACGTTTTCGAGTGGCGATACACTAGCCGTGATCCGTGGCTGGCCATCTCTTCAGCGGTGTGGGGTCCGGGCGATTCCCACGATCGCGCGTCTATCGTCAATGCCAGGGCGTACCCCTCGAATGCCAAGGCGTACCCCTCGGTGTACGACGGTGTCACGGCGCGCCTGAGGTGAAACTCAGTCTCAGTAGACATCCGGTGCCCCAAATGCCGATTCCCTTGAAGACTCGCCGCCGTCGACCGGAGTGGACGTTTGTTGTCGTTGGTTCCCGACGCGGTACAATCCAGCGCTTTCCACCGAACCGCTCGGGCTGTCGCAGAGGGGACCGTCCCGAAGGGAACTTTCGCCGTGAGCACATTCGGATCTTGTCCCAGCAGCGTCGGGTTGGACCGTCATGGTCTGACCGATTGCGGCCATGTGTATTGGAACCTTTCGCCGGCGCAGCTCTATGAGCACGCCGTTTCCGCCGGCGAGGGGCAGCTCACCCGCAATGGAGCGATCGTGTGCACGACGGGCGTGCACACGGGTCGATCACCCACCGACAAGTTCTTCGTTAAAGAAGCTTCGTCCAGCGGGAAGATCTGGTGGGGAAGTGTTAACAAATCGATCTCCGAGGCCCATTTCGACGCGTTGCACCGACACGTCGTCGATCACTGTCGCGGGCGAAAGCTCTTTGTGCGGGATATGTTCGCCGGCGCGGACGAGGCCACGCGCCTGCCCATTCGCATCGTTACGGAAACAGCATGGCACAACCTGTTCGCCACGCAGATGTTTATCAGGCCGAC
Source organism: Planctomycetota bacterium (assembly GCA_022561255.1). GTDB lineage: Bacteria > Planctomycetota > Phycisphaerae > UBA1845 > UBA1845 > JAJRUK01. The sequence goes on from JADFRO010000293.1 coordinate 1,032, forward strand.
ACCCGGCTCGACCGATTCGCACGATCCGCAGTTTACCGTGCTCAGCGTACCGAGCTGTCAGGCGGACCCCGCTGTTCACGGTACGCGGTCTTCGACGTTCATTGTCGTCAACCTGGCCAAGCGATTGGTGCTGATCGGCGGCACGACCTATGCGGGGGAGATTAAGAAGAGCATTTTTACGGTGATGAATTACCTGCTTCCGACGTCGGGCGTTTTGAGCATGCACTGCTCAGCCAACGTCGGTGCGGGCGGCGACGTCGCGCTCTTTTTCGGGCTTAGTGGTACGGGCAAGACGACTTTGTCCGCCGATCCCGATCGTCGGTTGGTTGGCGACGACGAGCACGGATGGAGTGATCGCGGCGTGTTCAACATCGAGGGTGGCTGCTACGCCAAGTGCATCCATCTGACCGAGGAAGCGGAGCCGCAGATTTTCAACGCCATTCGATTCGGTGCGGTACTCGAAAACGTCGTTATGGACGAGTCAACGCGGAATCTCGACTACGAGTCGAGCGAACTCACGGAAAACACGCGCGCCGCCTATCCACTCGAACACATCGACAACGCCTTGATTCCCAGCGTCGCAGCCCATCCCAAGAACGTCGTTTTTCTCACCTGCGACGCATTCGGGGTGCTGCCGCCGATTTCCAAGCTTACGCCCGACCAGGCGATGTATCATTTTCTTTCGGGCTACACCGCCAAGGTCGCCGGAACGGAAAAGGGCGTGACCGAGCCGACGGCGACGTTCAGTGCATGTTTCGGCGCACCGTTTTTGCCGCTGCCGCCGGAAACGTACGCCACGATGCTTGGACAACGGCTGGCAGCGCACAAGGCGGACTGTTGGCTGGTCAACACGGGTTGGACCGGCGGCGGTTACGGGGTGGGCAAGCGAATGAATCTCGCCCAGACCCGGGCGATGGTGAACGCCGCGCTTTCGGGAAAGCTTAGCGGTGTTGCTTTCGTCGAGGATCCCATTTTCAGCCTGTTCGTTCCGCAGTCCTGCCCGCAAGTCCCCAGCGAAGTGCTGTCGCCTCGCGGTACCTGGCGAGATGGCGGAGCGTACGACGCCAAAGCACGTCACCTGGCCGAGTTGTTCATGGCGAATTTTAAGACGTTCGAGAACGCTTCGTCGAACGTTGTCGCAGCAGGACCGCGAATCTCCGCGCCGGTCTAGACGACCACCGCTCCTACGCCTCGTTAGGTCTGCACGGTGACGACGACACGATCGCAGATTCTCTTGATTTCGTCGATTTGTTCTTCGCACGCGTCGATGGCTTGCTGCCGAGCGCTTTGCTCCAGGCTTGCGGCGTACTCCGTGAGCAGTGGGTAGCCGTAACCGCCCCCGCTGCCCTTGAGGCGATGGGCGCACGTGCGTAGCTGCTCGAAGTCAGCCGCCCGCATCGCCTGTTCCATGTCGGCGATGCGTCCCGCAAGTCCGTCGACGAACTCCGCCACGAGATCGGAAAAGTTCGGATCCTCCCGAACCAGGAGCGACTCGATGGGGTCGTTCGTTTCACCCATTTTCTGGCTTCGCCTGCCACTCGCCTGTCCGAAGCGACTCCCGCGCCTCCTCGCCTCCCGTCCATCGTCAAACTGCGCGGAGCAGTCTTGTTAACCCCGCTGATGAAGTGGACTAGAGTCAGCGGCGACTCGTGGGGTTCGTATGAGCGGGGTTGATACCGAGGTGGCGCGAAGATCCGCCAGGCGTTACCGTGAGAGCAAGTCAAACGGTATCGGCGGTCTGACAGATGGCCGCGATGGCTGCGTCGATTTGGTCGGAAGATACGTCGAGATGCGTCACGGCGCGAAGACGCTGCGGGCCGGTGGCAAGCATCAGAACGCCGCGTCCGCGTAACTGCTCGGCGAGCGCCGCAGCCGTTGTGACCGAAGCATCCACGTCCAGGAAAACGATGTTGGTCTCGACCGCGTCCGGATCAACTGAGATGTGCGTCGCCCGCGCGGCGCCCTCTGCGAGCCGCTTCGCGTTGGCATGGTCGTCCGCCAAGCGGTCGATGTTGTGCTCGATTGCGTAGAGTGCCGCCGCCGCGATGACTCCTGCCTGGCGCATCCCTCCGCCGAACATTTTGCGGAACCGATGGACGCGACGAATCGTCGCTTCGGTCCCAGCCACGACCGATCCCACCGGTGCACCCAGACCCTTCGAGAAACAGGTCGATACGGTGTCGAAGTACTGGGTGTACTCCGGCGGTTTGTGACCGGTCGCCACGCAAGCATTCATCAGCCGCGCCCCGTCCAGGTGCATTCTCAGGTTTTGCGCGTCGGCGACCTCACGGATGCGGGCGATTTCGTCAAGATTCCAGCACGTGCCGCCGCCGCGGTTGTGCGTGTTCTCGATCACGATCAGGGCGGATTGTGGAAAATGAGAATCCTTCGGACGCAGTGCGGCGTTTACCGCGTCTGCATCAAACGTTCCGCCCGGTCCTTCGAGCAAGCGCATGGAGCACCCGGAGAGCGCCGCCGGCCCGCCGGCCTCGTAGTGATAGATGTGGCTGTCGGCGTGAGCGATGATCTCGTCCCCCGGTTGAGTCTGGGCGCGGATGGCGGTTTGGTTGGCCATCGACCCGGAAGGGACGAACAGAGCGGCTTCCTTGCCCAGCAACGTGGCGACACGTTCCTGAAGTCGCCGAACGGTCGGGTCTTCACCGAAGACGTCATCGCCGACTTCGGCCTCAGCCATTGCCCGACGCATCTCGGGCGAGGGCTGGGTTACCGTATCGCTTCGCAGATCGACGATGGGTTGTTTCATGGTTCCCAATTCGGGCGCGCTCAGACCGTTTTCCCAGCGTCACTTCCGGACGTTTCCCGCGTGCTCAGCGACGCTGGAGCGCGGCCGAGGTCGACCTTTCGACGCCCGCTGGCCAGCCTCGAGCAATCGTAGAAGCGTCGCCGGAGGGCGTCAATCGTGACGGCTTGACCGGACAGTCACGATCGGGATACTGTAGCGGTAGGAAGTCACACCACACGAGCGGCGCCGGTTGCCGTGCGTAACCTTGGCGGCGAACCCGGC
>JADFRO010000294.1 GCA_022561255.1 Planctomycetota bacterium
CACGGAACCGATTGTATGCACGACCGCACGACTTGTCAGCCGCTTGAACCGCCCCGCCAGCTTGTCAGTTCTTCATCTATGCGGTATTGCAGGGACGCTTGCGGCTGTGGCGGAGATGGAGTTTGTGTAGATGCAGCGTCCCGTCGCCGCAGTCGTGTCGATCCGTGAAGCGCTCGTAGCTCAGGCGGACAGAGCACCGGTTTCCTAAACCGGGGGTCGCAGGTTCGAGTCCTGCCGGGCGCAGTGGGCTGACGTGGCGCGGTACTCTTGGTGCTAGCGCCGCTTCGACAAAGGTGGGCAGCCCAATAGAACACGACCGACGTGAGGGTCGCCGCTGTGCTGGTCGCGTGCACTTCCGCCCGGTATCCTTCCACGTATGGCACCTGCGACTTTCAGGGAGGTTCGAAAGTATGTTCGCGGGGATGTGCAGGCAGACGTCGTCAAACGAGCCGCTAGCCGACTCCGGATGAAGCTCGCAAAGTCCAGCCCCGAGCTCATGACGCTCACAGTAGGCCTCAATTTCTGGAGCTGGGGCGAACGAGTGACGGTTGCGTTAGGCGTCGTGGACGGCTGCAACCTGATCGACATTACAAGCTCATGCGTTCTAAAGATGCAAATTGCCGACTGGGGGAAGAACGAACGAAACGTACGCAAACTGTTCGACGAAATCGACAAGATACTCGGTGATGCAAGCGAGCACCTGCGGTGCCAGATATGCCGAAAATGCGATTATCTGCTCGTTGGAATTCCTGATCGCCGCTGCCCCGAATGCGGCCACGAGTATTCACTGAGCGACATGCCAAATAAGCAGGAGGTGGCGACGTTCAAGAACGCTATCTCGATTGTGGTTGTCGTTACCGCTCTCGAGTTCATGGCCGTTTCACTGCTCGACGTGTTTGGTGCGGGAGGGTTCCTCCCGTCGATGCTGCACGGCGTACGCGGTGCTGTAAATCTTCTTTTCTTCAATCTCGTGACTTTGCTCGGAATAGTGGGATTGCATCGTCTGACGAAGCGATACACCTCACGGCGATAAGCAGTCGCGCCCGCCGTCCGAGTCGAAAGCAACACCTGTACGACGATCACAACCCTGAGATGGGGTTGCACACCGCGTGGCCACGCCGACAATGCAGCTCGTCAACCACCACACGATGGCATTTGCACTATGGAGGAGATCAAGATGAAACGTATCGCCGCTTCGCTTATGTTGGCTATGTCGCTGTGTTACACGACGTCTGCTGTCGGGGCCGACACCCATCCCTTTAGCATTCACGACATGCTGGCTATGGAGCGTATCGGCGACCCGCAGGTATCGCCGGACGGCTCGCGGATCGTCTTCACTTTGCGCACGACCGATCTGGAGGCCAATCGCGGACGCACGGATCTGTGGCTAGTGGGAAGCGACGGCTCGGGTCTGCGCCGTTTGACCTCTCATCCAGACGGCGACTTCAACCCTCGATGGTCCACCGATGGAAAGGACGTCTACTTCCTGTCCACGCGGTCCGACGCCTCGCAGGTCTGGCGCATCTCCGTCGCCGGCGGAGAAGCACAGCAGGTGACCCATCAGCCGCTCGACGTCGGATCACTGGCGATCTCGCCGACGGGAACGCACCTGGCTATTTCGATGGAAGTCTATCCCGACGGTGCCTCGCCACAGGAGACCAGGGATCGACTCGACGAGATCGCAGCGCGCAAAGCGAGCGGCCAACTGTTCGACAAGATGTTCATTCGCCACTGGGACACCTGGAAGGATGGCCGGCGCGCGCACGTATTCGCCCTGCCTGTAAGCGGTGGCGATGCGATCGACGTGATGAAGGGCATGGACGCCGATTGTCCCACCAAGCCGTTCGGCGGACCCGAGGATTATACCTTTACACCCGACGGAAAGGGCATTGTCTTTGGCGCTCGCGACGTCGGGCGTGACGAACCCTGGTCGACCGACTTCGATCTTTACGTCGCGTCGATCGCCGGCGGCGTCGCGCCGCGCTGTTTGACTGAGGCCAACAAGGCGTGGGACATGGCTCCGACGTTTTCTCCGGACGGAAAGACGCTCGCCTATCTGGCGATGGAGCGCGCGGGTTACGAATCGGATCGACTTCGAATCATCCTTCAAGAATGGCCCAGCGGAAACTCGCGAACTCTAGCGCCGAACTGGGACCGTTCAGCCGGATCCATCACCTGGTCCAACGACGGTGGAACCCTCTACGCGACAGCCTCCAATTTGGGACAGCGCTCCCTCTTTGCGATCAACGTCGCAGTTGGTACGGTCACGACGGTGGTGAAGGAGGGTACCGTCCGAGCGGTCGGGATGGCTGGTGAGCGCATCATGTTCAGTCGCGACAATCTTCAGTCGCCCGTGGAACTTTTCAGCATAGACACCGACGGTATGAACGAGCGCGCGGTCACGCGCATCAACGCCGACAAAGTCGCGGCCGCCCGAATGGGTGATTACGAGCAATTCACCTTTTTGGGTTGGAACGATGAGAAGGTCTACGGCTACGTCGTCAAGCCGGTCGACTTCGACCCATCGAAGAAGTATCCGGTAGCCTTCCTGATTCACGGCGGGCCTCAGGGCTCGTTCGGCAACGACTTTCACTACCGATGGAACCCACAAGCTTACACCGGCGCGGGATACGCAGCCGTCATGGTCGACTTCCACGGCTCGACGGGATATGGACAGGCGTTTTGCGACTCGATTCGCGGTGACTGGGGCGGTAAGCCACTGGTCGACCTCAAAAAGGGACTGGCGGCTGCATTGAACAAGTATCCGTGGATGGATCGGGACCACGTCTCCGCGTTGGGCGCGTCGTACGGCGGATACATGATCAACTGGATCGCGGGCAATTGGCCTAACCGCTTCCGATGTCTGATCAATCACGATGGCAATCTCGACGAGCGAATGGCTTACTACGATACCGAGGAGCTCTGGTTCCCCGAGTGGGATCACTTGGGTACGCCGTGGGACAACCCCGCCGGTTACGCCAGACACAACCCCATCGATCACGTCAAGAATTGGAAGACGCCGATGCTGGTGATTCACGGAGCGAAGGACTACCGCGTGGTCGACACGCAGGGGATGTCGACGTTCACTGCGCTTCAACGTCGAGGCATACCAAGTAAGTTTCTTTACTTTCCCGACGAGAACCACTGGGTGCTCTCACCGGCGAACGGCGTCCTATGGCATGAGACGGTGATCGGTTGGCTGGATCAGTGGACGAAATAGCGGTCGTAGGCCGTTTTCGCTTGAATCGAGCGATTCGCTTTGTTCGTGTATTTCGCCTAACGATTCTGTTATGATACCGGTGATTGGTCGAGGCTGAATTGCGATCCTTTCGTGCGGAGCGCCGAGCGCTCGGGGGAGTCCACACATGTCCACGTCAAACTGCCGTCGGGGTGCGTACGCGATCGTTGTGGCGACGATTTTCGTGGGGTCGCCGTCCACCGCCCACGCCCAGTGCGACTTGCAACAATCGGTTGAACTGCTTACGCCGAGCCCAACAGAGGCCGTGGGGTTTGGACGCTCAGTCGCAATCGACGGCGATTTTCTCGTTGTCGGAGCGCAGAACGATCCGCCCGCGGGTGCGGCCTACGTCTACCGCTTCCTTGGTACGGGCTGGACTCATCAGGCGAAGCTCACCGTCCCCGGTCTGCCTGACGGAGCTCGCTTCGGGTATAGCGTCGACATCGACGGCAACGTCATTCTGGTTGGGGCACGAAACGACGACGGTGCCGCGCCCGGGTCCGGCGCCGCCTACATCTTTCTTAGAGACGGTTCGCAGTGGATCGTCGAGGACAAACTGGTCGGTTTGGATCCGAGGATGTACGACCACTTTGGCGCTGCCGTTGCGCTCGACGGCGATCGAGCCCTTGTGGGAACGACAGGGGACACAGGCAGCGCGGACGTCTACAGGCGAGACGGAACAAACTGGGTGCACGAGGCCGCGCTGTTGCCACCGTTCTCAATCGGCGAGACTTATGGGAATGCCGTCGCGCTCGACGGCGGGTTCGCGGTGGTTGGAGATCACGGAAATGCCTTCGC
>JADFRO010000015.1 GCA_022561255.1 Planctomycetota bacterium
ACAACTTTTCTGGAATGGGCACTAGCAACATCGCAGGTGAAGACGTCGCTCGGGCGAGCTGCGCTCCGCAGGAGAGCCCGTGGCTCGAAATACGGAACTGGGTAATGCTCCGGGCGCGGGGATTGGGCGGCTACGATCGTCCAACGATCGCTGGACCGTTCGTGTCGAACTTCCTATAATGAGCGATGCAACGTGCGCTTGTTAACGGACGGAGCACCGCTGCTATGGTTCGTATCCACGGTCAGACCACAAAGCGAAGCTGTGTTGTTGCTTTCACCTGCGCGCTACTGCTTGACGCCGGGCTTATCGCCGCCAATCCGTTGATCGAGGTCGACGTGGCCCGCAGGGCGCGGGTGAGCGTCGAAAGGGCGCTGAATTATCTATCAGCCAGCCAACGCCCCGACGGAGGGTGGGAGGCGTTCGGCGAATCCCACCCGGCCATTACCGCCTTGGTCATCAAATCACTCGCACAGGACAATCGCTACGGACCGCAGCATCCGAGCGTGAGACGGGGGTTGGAGTATCTGCTGCGCTTCGTTCAGCCCGACGGTGGTATCTACGTGAAAGATCAGGGCATGCGAAACTACCACACCTCCGTCGCCCTCATGGCTCTTTCCGCGATGAAAGATCGCAAATACGCCAAGAAGATCGAGAACGCTCAACGGTTTCTCATCACACTTCAGTGGGACGACGGCGAGGGTCACGAGACGTCGAGTACGTGGTACGGCGGCCAGGGGTACGGCCGGCAGAAGCGACCGGACCTTTCCAACACGCAGCTCATGCTTGAAGCACTCCATCAGAGCGGCCTTTCATCGGACGATCCCGTTTACAAGAAAGCGATGACCTTCGTGAAGCGGTGTCAGATGCTCGGCGAAACGAACGATCAGCCGTTCGCGGCCGGCAGTGACGACGGCGGATTTGTGTATACACCGGTAAACGGCGGCGAGTCCAAAGCGGGTACGCAAACAGTCGACGGAAAGCCGCAACTAAGAAGTTACGGCTCCATGACCTACGCCGGGTTCAAGAGCATGCTCTACGCCCAAGTGAGTCGAGACGACCCACGCGTGCGGGCGGCCATCAAGTGGATCCGTAAGCATTACACGCTCCAACACAACCCGAACATGCCCGGAGCCAAGTCCAACGAGGGCTTGTACTACTATTACCACGTCTTCTCGCGGGCCATGCGGGCCTGGGGTGAGGAGACGATCACAGACGCGCTGGGTGCGCCGCACGCGTGGCGTAGCGAGCTTTGCGAGGCCGTCATCTCTCGCCAGCGCGAGGACGGAAGCTGGTTGAACACCGAGGATCGCTGGTACGAGGGGAATCCACATCTCGTAACGGCGTACGCAGTGCTTGCCATACAGACAGCCTTGTTGGAGTAGCGCCCTGGTGGAATCCGACCAACAATCCACAACAATCCGACGGCGATCTTAACCCCACGACACCGCCGGGGGACGATCTCCCTAACACCGACGGCGTACCCACGTCGGAAGAACCCGCTGACGGCGTCGTCACCGGCGACGACAATGGCGATGCCGACACGAAGGACGCTCAACCGGTTGAAACCGAAGTCGACGAGAGCGCCTCCGACGAAGGCGACGTACCACAACCGTCAGTCGCCCCTACGGACACCGTGGGCAGCGACGACGACCCCCTGCACGACCTGCCTGAAATCGCGGAGGCACCGGTCCTGCCCCCGGCCGCGACACGTTCACACCGCAAGGGGGATTTGGAGGCGGAGATGTCCGCTCCTACGGTCGCCGCCGAACTTAAACGGATCGAAACCGCTGTGCGATCGCTTCTCGAAGACCGCGATACGCGGCGTAAGCGCAGGCTCGGCGGAAGTTTTCGTTGGTTTGAACTGGAGGATGACATCCGCTCGTGGCGTTTCTCGGGACGCTTCGACGAGGCGACGCTCGATCGTCTGACGGAGCTGATCCAGCAAAGGCACTTCCTTTTCAACCACCTGCGTTTCATCGGTTCGACCCGTCCGACGTGGAACTCGTGACGCCGGCGGCGACGAGCGTCCTGTAATCGGGGCTAACCTGTCGTGCAGAGCCTCCTTTCCGAACCCCGTAGCTGCGTGATGGTTGTTCCGTCATAGTTGATCCGCAGCGGCCGAGTTACTATTATCACTTGGTTCCAGTTCCAACCAAACGGGGTGACGGTCCGGATAAATGGGGTGTTGTAAGGGCCGGCTATGGGGGGAAATGTCTGTGCGAGAGGCGCAAACGAATAGATTTGTTCTGGCCGCGCTCTGCGCGACGCATGCCCTTGCGGTGGGCGCCGTCGCTGACGCCCCTGGAGCGATGCATCGTCGCGCGGCCGACGTGATCGGCGGCTACGCTTCCACACATATCGTCGTGCGTATCAGCGCCGACGCCGGAGCGCGTTTCGTACGTTTCAACCAGCGCAAAGGCCGGGCGCCGCTTAGCGATCCGCGCCGAGCGTTGAGTCGTGCGTTCGACCGAGAAGCGAAGGCCTGGGGCGCTACGGGAATGAGGCCTTTTCACGCCGACGCTTTTTCTGACGCGAGCCTGGCCCGCAAACACGGACTCGATCGCGTCTTCATTCTGGACGTTCCCGCCGGCACGGACACACCGGCCATGGCGCGGGCGATGTCACGATTCTCGGAGGACGTCGAGTCGGCGTTCGTCGACGTGATCGGTACGACCGCAGAGTTTATCCCCGACGATTCATTTTTCCCGCTGCAGTGGGGGATGAGAAACTACGGCCAAACCAGCGGCATTCGCGGCGCCGACATCAACGCGTCCGCGGCGTGGGACTTGCACACCGGAGATGAGGGTACAGTAACGATCGCCATCATCGACACCGGCGTCGATTCGCACGTCGACTATGGCACCAACGCGGCGCCCTTTCCCAACGGACGCTTTGTTCAGGGCGCCAACACCGCCGCCACAGGTACGGCGATCACCGACGATTGCAATCATGGAACGCACGTCGCGGGCATCGCGGCGGCTACGGGTAACAACGACCAGGGCGTCGCGGGTGTGACCTGGGGCGCCAACATCATGTCCGTGCGCGTCACCGAAAGCTCGGGCTTTCCGTGTATTTCGGTCGGCTGCTGCGGCCTTAGCAGCAGTCTCGCCAGCGGTATTGTCTGGGCTGCCGACAACGGCGCCGACGTCGCCAACATGAGCCTTCAGTACAACCTCACCAGCGCTAGCCAGATTCGTTTTCTCCAGGACGCGGCCAACTACGCCCACGATCTGGGCGTTGTGCTCGTCGCAGCCGCGGGCAACCTGGATTTTTGCGGGTTGGGCGTGGTCTGTTATCCGGGGCGATTGAGGCACACCATCGCGGTCACCGCGACGACGGACGACGATCTCTTCGCATCCCAGGGCGCCACGACCTTTGGCTGGAGGAGTAATTGGGGTCCGGAAGTCGACGTCTCCGCCCCGGGCGATCGGATCTACTCCACATATGTCAACAACAACTACACGCATCTTGACGGGACGTCGATGGCGGCACCTCACGTCACCGGGCTTGCGGCGCTGCTGAAATCGTACGTTCCCGAGCTGACCAACGTCGACATCGCCGACATTTTGATGACTACGGGCAAAGACCTGGGGGCCACGGGTTGGGACGACAAACACGGGTACGGTCGCATCAACGCTTACCGGGCACTGCTAGCCGCGGAAGTTTGGCCGACCATCGTTTCCAGCATTCCGACCAACCACGCGGTCGACGCTCGTCAGCGCCGGGACAGCAATGGGTTCTTTACCTTCGGTTGGGACAGCGTCGAGATGACCTTCCCGGCCGATGTCGTCGCCGGTCTGACCGTCGACAGCTTCACGCTCATGCAAAAGGGTGGCGACACCTCACCACCAAGCATCTCCGACGTTGTCATCCTCGACGCCGAGACGGTTCGGGTGCAGCTCGATTCACGAATCGCATTGCGGGGATGGACCACGATCGCACATGAGGACACGGGGATCGTTCGCATCGGATTTTTGCCCGGGGACGTAACAGCCGACGGCACCAGCAACGTCGACGATGTCGTGGCACTGATGGACGTGATTTCCGGTATGGGTGATCCACTTCCCGAGTGGTCGACGGACCTTGACCGCTCCGGCGGCACGTCACCGATCGACATCCTGACCGGTCTGAACCTTCTCAACGGCGCCGACGTCTACATCAAGTGGCTCGACGAAACGCTGCTGCCGTAAACGCTGCATAGCCCGACATATGAAGTCTAGCAGGCGACCCCCCTCAATCCCCCCTTGCAAAAAGGGGGGAAGCAACGGGCAGCCCGCTACCGGCTCAGCCAGGCGATACGCTACGTGTTGGCAGCCGTGCGCTACGTGTTGGCAGCCGTGCGCTAGGTGTTTGGTAGCCGTACTCTACGCGCTCGTGACGCTGCCCACCCTGGTCAAATCCGCCCGATTCGAGTATGAACCTACTAACGCGTAACGCGACAAGCTCGTGATGCGTGAATTCGTACGGAATCCGAGCCCCGGGTTTTAAGCCCGCGCGATCGTCCAGACTCGTGCAAAACTCGCGGCCAGCAGTGGTCCACAACACCTGGAGAGGAATCTTCGATGCTACCAACCTTCACGCCTGAGCCCTACGTCGATTTTAATCAAAGTCAGCCCCGCGAGCTGATGCTGGCGGCACTCAAACAGGTGCGTGGGGAACTCGGAAAATCATACACACTCTGGCTCAACGGTGAGCCCGTTACGACCAGGGAAACGTTTTCGTCCACAAGTCCCGCCGACCCCGATCGTGTGATCGGCGTGATGTCGAAAGCTAACGTCGATCAGGCTGATCAAGCGATTCGCGCCGCAGCCGAAGCGTTTAAGACGTGGAGCCGCGTCGATCCCGAAGTTCGCGCTCGTGTGCTCATCAAGGGCGCCGCCATCATGCGACGGCGTTTATACGAACTTTCCGCATGGCAGTGCTTCGAGGAAAGCAAGAGCTGGATCGAAGCCTACGCGGACGTGTGTGAGGCGATCGATTTTCTGGATTTTTATGGCCGAGAGATGGTACGGCTCGCCGGCTCGCATCCCGTCACGCCGTTTCCGGGGGAAGAAAACGAGTTGCGGTACGTACCGCTGGGAGTGGGCGTGGTCATTCCGCCGTGGAACTTCCCGCTCGCGATTTGCGCCGGCATGGCGACGGCTGCCATCGTAACGGGCAATACCGTCGTCCTAAAACCCGCAAGCGCCGCTCCGGTAGTCGCCGCCAAATTCGTCGAGATTATGCACGAGGCGGGTCTTCCGAAAAACGTACTCAACTTCCTTCCCGGTCCGGGGCCAAGCATCGGCGATGCGCTGGTGTGTCATCCGCTGACGCGGTTCATCTCCTTTACCGGCTCACGTGAGGTCGGCATCGGCGTCTTTGCGAAGGCGGCGCAGGTTCAACCCGGGCAAATCTGGCTGAAGCGAACGGTGCTGGAAATGGGCGGCAAGAACTGCATCGTCGTCGACGAAACCGCGGACCTTTCGGCAGCGGCGGAGGGCGTGGTCGCGGCTGCGTTCGGATTCCAAGGACAAAAGTGCTCAGCCTGCAGCCGGTTGATTGCTCACCAAGACATCTACGACGATCTCCTCGAGCGTGTCGTTGCGCGTTCGAGAGAATTAACCATCGGCGACACGACGGCGACGGACAACCTGTTTATGGGCGCGGTGATCGACAAGAACGCGCACAACAAGATCACCGAGTATATTTCGATCGGCAAGAGCGAAGGGCGTGTCGTTCTCGGAGGAACAAAAATTCCTGACAAGGGCTACTTCGTACCGCCGACGATCATCGCCGACGTCGCCCCCAACGCTCGCCTCGCGCAGGAGGAAATCTTCGGACCCGTCCTGGCGGTCATCAAGGCGAAGGACTTCGATGACGGACTGCAGATAGCCAACGGCACGGATTATGGTTTGACCGGAGGGTTGTTCTCGCGTGACCGATTTCGGCTTGAGCGTGCCCGCCACGAGTTCCACGTCGGCAATCTCTACCTGAATCGAAAATGCACCGGCGCCTTGGTCGACGTGCAGCCGTTCGGCGGGTTCAACATGTCCGGGACGGACTCGAAAGCCGGCGGGCGCGACTACCTGCAGTTGTTCCTGCAGGGCAAATCGATCACGGAACGGCTTTAGACCACCCGCCAAGGCACGCAGAGCCGCGGCTGTCGCCTTTGGAGCCTGGGCCTATGGCTTTCCTGAGGGGTTCCGGGCTTTCAGATCGCCGGACGCCGCCGGGCAGGGCAGTCAGCCAGGGATCCGCAACCGCCTTGCCAACAGAGCGGCGGATTTCTACACTGTGCGGTCCGTTCCACCGTGGCACACCCACCCGGTTCAGACCGGCGGACGGTGGTTTTGGCGGCGTGTGTTCGTCACCTGCCGTCACCGGCGGAGCGGTCGGACGATTTCGAACTTTTTTGGGAAGCACAACCTATGCCGGAAACTCTTGAGAGTATTGCGACACAGATTCAAGACGGTGACCTCGACGGTGCCCGTACCGCGCTCGATTCCGCAACGGTAACCGAAGACAACAAAAGCGAGTTGACGTTCCTTCGTGGATACTTGCACGAGGGTTCGTTCCGTCTTGATGAGGCCTTCGAGACGTATCAATCGAGTCTCGAACAAGATCCGGATCATACGGAGGCGGCGTTTCGAGCGGCCTACCTGTGCGACCTGGCCGGCGACGACGAAGCGGCGATCGAACTCTACGAGCGCTGTACGGAACAGCCGCCCGCGCATGTGAATGCCATGTTGAATCTTGCGTTCCTCTACGAGGAGTGTGGACGTCTCGAGGAGGCGGAATCGCTTGTCCAAGGTGTTCTCGATGAACATCCCAACCATCGTCGGGCGTACGCGTTTAGAAAATCGATCGAAAGCTCGTACACAATGGTCTTCGACGAGCGTCTGCAGCGTGAGCGTGACACGCAAGATGCGATTCTCGACGTTCCGGTCTCGGACTTCGAGCTTAGCGTCCGCAGTCGCAACTGCCTGAAACAGATGAACATCCGCACGCTGGGCGACCTACTGCAAATTTCCGAACCGGAGTTGCTTTCGTATCGCAACTTCGGTGATACGTCGCTCAACGAGATTAAGGCGATGCTGGATCAGCGCGGGCTCTCGCTGGGGCAGGCGGTGCCGGCCGTGGAACCACCTGTCGTCACACCGAAACTGGAGCCGACCGGAGATCTTTCCGTCCAACTGCAGCGCCCGATCGGCGATCTGGAATTGTCCGTCCGGTCGCGCAAATGCCTGCAGCGGCTGGGCGTCATCACGCTTGGAGAACTCGCCATCAGGTCGGAAGCGGAACTCCTGGCGATTAAGAACTTCGGCCAAACGTCGCTCAACGAGATCAAGCAGCAACTCGCGACGTTCGGAATTATGCTGCGCGCCTCCAACTGACGGGCCATCAAACGCAAGGCGGGCAGCACCGACCTGACGATTGAGCTCCTCCCCGGCGCGCAACGCATTCACGGCGAACCGGCGGGCGGAACGAAGGGTCCACCGATGGCGCCTCAAGGAGGAACAGTCCGGTCGAAGGGAGCGTACGTTTGCGCCTCCGCGTTCCTTCTGACGCTCTGCGCCAGCGGCCTTCGCGCGCGTGACCCGTCGGCAACTCCAACGGAATCAACTCCCTCTTCATCGTTGCGTATTCGCAAAGTACGCGTGCTGATCGTTTCCCAAGCACCTCGCGTTCGGCTTCGCTCGAGCGATAGGCTTGTCGTTCTCGACGCGAGCGGAGGGGTTCAGGGCCGCTTCGACCCGGACACAGCCGTTGTGATCACACCGCGCGGAGGGAAGTCCCTTCGCGTCGGCGACTCTCTTCGCGTTTCGTCGGGGGCTACGATTCGATCGCAGGACGGAGCGCCGATTCGCGTGTCGCAGCGCCAAGGTGATGAATGGTCGCCGGAGTTCTCCTACCACGGGTGGATACATTTGAAGGTCACCGAGGGTCGCCGGCTCGATGTGATCAACCACGTCGACGTTGAGTCGTACGTCGCGTGTGTCGTGGCCAACGAAGTTTGGCCGACCTTCCACGAAGAGGCCTATCGCGCTCAGGCGATCGTTTCACGCAGTTTCGTGCTCTATCAGATGGATCGCCGACCGGCGACCGACGTCGACGTTACCGCGACGCAAGGATCACAGGTCTATCGCGGTATACGTACGGACGGACCGGGAGGCCGGGCTGCGGAGGCAACCGAATATACGCGCGGCCTGGTCCTCACCCATCGCAGCGACACCGGGCGCGATCAGCTCTTCTGCACGTACTACAGCGCTGCCTGCGGCGGCATGTCGCAATCGGCGGCGCTGCTCGGCGCGGAGGGCGACGTCGAACCGCTCCACGGCGGCGTCGCATGCGATTACTGTCGGATCGCTCCGGGCGACAACTATCGCTGGGGTCCCGAAACCCTCTCGGCCGCTGATGTGTTAAGACGCCTCGCAGCGCGCTATCCGAGCATCACCTCGTTGGGACGTATTCGCAGGATTACGCCCATCGAGCGGACGCCGGCGGGCAGACCCGTCACCCTTCGGATTTACGGCACCGGTGGAACGTCGCACGACATACTTGCGGAGCGCTTTCGCGTTGCGATCGGCGGCATGGTCGCCAAGAGTACCGATTGTCGAATCACGGTCGGTAACGGTGAAGTCGTTTTTGATGAGGGAAAAGGTTTTGGGCACGGGCTGGGGCTATGTCAGTGGGGAACGCAAGGCCAGGCCCTCGAAGGCAAACGTGCGGGAGAGATACTCGCGTTTTATTACCCCGGCTCACGACTGCTTCGGGCGTATTAGCAGGTGCGTTCACCGCTACCCGGGCTACTTCGCTCGCGACAGTTTGATCTGGACCTTGGCTCGCTGAATAGCCCGGTTGCGTGCATCCACCGATTCGACGTCTGTGCCCTTCATTGCGCGAGCTTCGACCAGCGCCTGGCTCGCCGCCTCGGGGTCAATGTCGGCAGCCGGGAGCGCCTGTTCGGTCAGAATCGTCATCCGATTTCCGACCACCTGGACAAACCCGCCGTCTATGAACAGTAGGTGCTTTTCGGTAGGCGACTCCACTCGAAGTTGGCCAATGCCCAGCTTGCACAGCAAAGGAGCGCGCTTCGTAAGTACGCCCATCTCCCCATCGTGCGCCGGAAAGGCGACGAAGGTGGATTCACACTCCAACACCGCACGCTCCGGCGTGATGACGCTGCACTGAAATGTATCCGTCGTCGCCATGGTCAAACCGTCAAATCGCTACGAAGTCGCCAACTGTGTAGCCTTAGCCCTTCGCAAGTTTCTCCGCCTTGGCCGCCGCTTCCTCGATGTTGCCCACGTACATGAAAGCCTGCTCCGTAAGATGATCCCACTTGCCGTCGCACAACTCCTCGAACGACCGGATGGTGTCCTCACGCGAGGTGTAGTTGCCCGGGAGACCCGTGAACTGCTCAGCGACGAAGAACGGTTGCGACAAAAAACGCTCGATCTTACGGGCGCGAGCGACGGTGCTCTTGTCCTCCTCGCTTAACTCATCCACGCCGAGAATCGCGATAATGTCCTGAAGATCCTTGTAGCGTTGGAGAATCTGCTGCACGCGGCGGGCGACGGCGTAATGGCGCTCGCCGATGTACTCCGGCGCGATGAGGCGACTGCTCGATGCCAGCGGGTCGACCGCCGGGTAGATGCCCTTCTCCGCAATGCCGCGCTCGAGGTTGACCGTACTGTCGAGGTGTGCAAACGCAGCCGCAGGCGCCGGGTCGGTGTAGTCGTCAGCCGGAACGTAGATCGCCTGAATACTCGTAACCGCACCGCGCTTGGTCGAAGTGATGCGCTCCTGAAGCTGACCCATCTCCGTTGCAAGCGTCGGCTGATACCCGACGGCCGACGGCATGCGGCCCAAAAGCGCCGAAACCTCCGAGCCCGCCTGCGAAAAACGGAAGATGTTATCGATAAACAAGAGTGTGTCCGCCCCGGTTTGATCACGAAAATACTCAGCCATCGTCAGCGCAGAAAGCGCGACACGAAGTCTCGCGCCGGGCGGTTCGTTCATCTGCCCGAACACCATGACCGTTTGATCGATGACGCTCTTGCCCGTGTCGCCGATCTTCGCCTCCTGCATCTCAAGCCAGAGATCGTTACCCTCGCGGGTGCGCTCGCCGACACCGGCGAAGCATGAATAACCGCTGTGATAGCGGGCCAAACGAGCGATCAACTCCTGAATAATAACCGTCTTGCCCACGCCGGCACCGCCGAACAGGCCGGCCTTCCCACCGCGAACCAGTGGGCAGAGCAGGTCGATCACTTTGATGCCGGTCTCGAACAGCTCGGTTTTGGATGTAAGTTCGTAGAGTTTCGGAGGATCGCAATGGATCGGCTTGCGCTCTTTTGTCGTAACGGGACCACGACCGTCGATCGGATCTCCGACCAGGTTGAACACGCGTCCGAGCGTCTCTTCACCCACCGGAACCGTCACCGGTCCGCCCGTATCACGAATCTCGGCACCTCGCTGTACGCCGTCGGTTGATCCCAGCGCGACCGCGCGGATCGATCCGCCGCCGAGATGCTGGGCGACTTCACACCACAGCCGCTCCGTCGTCGTCTCACCCAGCACGGTTCGCTTGACGTAAAGCTCCAGCGCGTTGAAGATCCTCGGCATCCGATCCTCCGCGAACTGGGCGTCCAGCGTCGAACCGATGACCTGCGTAACTCTGCCGATGTTGCCGTTTTCCATGAGTCAAACCCTATCTAACCGGCACCGTGCCGTATCTTAATCCCAAACGTCAGTCGCAATTACTCCAGCGCGTTAGCCCCGCCGACGATGTCCAGCAGCTCCAACGTAATCTGTGTCTGCCGCGCTCGGTTGTACTTTCTCGTTAAAGCGGTAATCATGTCACCGGCCGCTTCCGTCGCCGCCTTCATCGCCACCATGCGTGCAATTTGCTCGCTCGCAGCGGCGTCGGTGAAGCACTGAAACAGCCGGACACGCACCGTCGCGGGCAGCAACTCCTCGAGCAATTCTTTGGGATTCGGCGAAAATTCGTACTGCACGTTCCCCTGCTTGCCGTTGGAGGCGTCGTCGGATTTTTCGCGCGTTAGCGGAAGAAGCTGTATCACCGTGGGAACCTGCTTGCCCGCGGAGACGAAACGCATGTAGACGACGTGGGCTGCGGAGATTTCACCTCGCACAAAACGATCCATCAGCTCGTTGGCAATCGGGTCCACGTCGGAAAACTTCGGCGCGTCGCCGATGTGCGTGATCTCCTGACGCATCTCGCGCCCCAGAAACCGCAGATAGCCGATTCCCTTCTTGCCGGACATGTAGACGTCGCAATCCGTACCGCTTTCCTCTTGATCTTTCAGATGAGCCACGGCTGTCCGAAGAAGCGACGCGTTGTAACCGCCGCACAGACCACGATGACTGGTCAACCCAACAAGCGCCGACCGTGTCGCGGTCGACTCGGTCTTCATCAAGGGATGCTCAGCACCATCAGCGACGCCGGTGAGATCAGCCACCAGCTCCGCGAGACGCTCCGTATACGGCTTGGTCGCTACCGCTCGGTTGAACGCAGCTTGGAAGCGCGCCGTGGCGATCAGTTGCATCGTCCGCGTAATCTTGCGGATGTTGCGAACCGTCTTGCGACGCTTGACGATGATTCGTGCGTTGGCCATGAATCCGTTGGAAACTTCGTTTGTCGAGCTCAGCCGATGGCGGCTGCCGTCTCAGTGATCTCGCTTATTCCTTCGTTTTACTGACGAACTGCACCTTGAAATCGCCGATCACCTTACCCAGAGTGGCTGCCAAGTCGTCGGACAGCTCCCCCGTTTCGGTAATCTCGTTGCCGATCTCGGGGAATTCATCGTCAATGTGCCGGAGCAGCGCTTCTTCAAACGGACGAACCTCCGTCAGCGGTAGATCGTCCATGTAGCCCTTACTTCCCGCGAAAATGCTGACGATCTGGCGAGCGAGAGTGAACGGGGCGTACTGCGGC
Organism: Planctomycetota bacterium; assembly: GCA_022561255.1. Taxonomy (GTDB): domain Bacteria; phylum Planctomycetota; class Phycisphaerae; order UBA1845; family UBA1845; genus JAJRUK01. The sequence continues at coordinate 11,945 of JADFRO010000015.1, forward strand.
TGCTTGAGAAGCTCAACCATGCGGGCACCGCGATCGAGCTGCTGCTGTGTAGCCTTGTCCAATTCCGTACCGAGTTGGGAGAACGCCTCCAGCTCGCGGAAGGCTGCAAGGTCCAGTCGCAAGGAGCCGGCGATCTTCTTCATCGCCTTTCGCTGCGCGTTTCCGCCGACGCGTGAAACACTGATTCCCACGTTAACCGCCGGGCGAACACCGGCGAAAAACAGGTCCGGTTCGAGGTAGATCTGCCCGTCGGTGATCGAAATCACGTTCGTGGGGATGTACGCGGCAACCTCACCCTCCATCGTTTCGATGATGGGCAGCGCGGTCATCGAACCGCCCGAGTCCGGGAAGCGATGAACTTTGTAGCTGCTTTTATCTGAAAGGGACGCAAGCCAAGCCTCAGCCTTATCCTTGCCACTTGGGCGATGGTAGAGGCCGTCCGTATCGTCCGGGCGGTGCTCAACCGTTGCGCCGAATCCGTCCGGGTGCTTTTTGGCGACCGATCGGTCCCTGCAGTCGTCGCTTGTGCCCGTGGGAACCACCGCGTATTCGTCGCGCACCTTGCAGCTTCGCTCCAGCAGGCGCGAGTGCAGGTAGAACACGTCACCCGGATACGCCTCGCGGCCCGGCGGTCGCCGAAGCAGCAGCGACAACTGACGGTACGCGTGGGCTTGTTTGGTCAGATCGTCATACACACAGAGAGTTGCTCGACCCTCCCCATACATGAAAAACTCAGCCATCGAAGCGCCGGCGTAAGGGGCGATGAACTGCAGCGGAGCGGGGTCGGAAGCCGACGCGTTGACCACAATGGTGTAGTCCATCGCGCCGAGATCACGAAGCTTCTCGACGACGCCGACCACCGTCGAGTCCTTTTGGCCAACCGCGACGTAAATACAGATCACGTCGCCGCCCTTTTGATTGACGATCGTATCAATGGCGATGGCGGTCTTGCCGGTTTTCCGGTCGCCGATGATCAGCTCGCGCTGTCCTCGACCGATCGGAATCATGCTGTCGATCGCCTTGATGCCGGTTTGCAGCGGCTCGGTGACCGGCTGACGTTCCGCGATGCCGGGGGCTTTGAATTCCAGCGGACGTCGATAGGGCGTTTCGATGGGGCCCTTGCCGTCCAGCGGTTCTCCCAAAGGATTCACCACGCGGCCGATCATCGCCTCGCCAACGGGAACCGATAGGAGTTCCCCCGTCCGGCGGACCTCGTCGCCCTCCTTGATGCCAGTGTAATCGGTGAGGATTACGACGCCGACCGAGCTTTCCTCAAGGTTGAAAACCTGCCCGTGAGCGCCGTTGGAAAACTCCAGACGTTCGCCGGCCATCGCATTGGACAAACCGTAGATGCGCGCGATGCCGTCACCGACCTCGAGAACCCTACCGACCTCTGCGACGTCAACCTGCCCACGATATTGGCGGATTTCCTCCGTGATCACCGAGGAAATTTCATCGACTCTAAATTTCATGGCTTCAACTTTCGAGTGTTCAAATCAATCACGCGGACCTACTCCGCGCTTCCCACGACGTACGTTCTACCACTATGAATCTCGCGCGAGGCGCGATCGAGCAGCCTGTCAGCCATTACGATGAGCTTCCGGGACACGCTCGTATCGAGCTTTTCGTCGCCCAACCGGGCCACCATGCCGCCGATCAGCGATTCGTCGACGGTCTCCACAAGCTCAGCCCGCTTACCCGTCTTGCTCGAAAACATGTCGCGCAACCGTGATCGCGCGGCGTCGCTCAGCGGCGTGGCTGTCGTGATGTACACCTCCACGTTGCCCTTCCGATCCTCGTGAGTAGCGTGATAAGTCTCCGCGACGGCGCCCAATAGCCCGAGTCGCTCGTTGCGGTTCAGCACCTGGAGCGCGTCGATCAGCAGATCGCTGTACCTACCTCGCAGGAGTTTCTCCAGCGTCGCAGCACGAACGGTCACGTCGACCGTCGGACTCGATAAGAAAGTCGCCAGCTCCGCATCGCCCGCGACGTAAGCTGCCAGGTCCGCAAGCTCCGCCCCCAAGGCTTCCGCCTCGTTGCGCTCCTCTGCCAACGTTAGCATCGAATCGCTATAAACCTTCGCAAGCGTTAGTTGTTCGCCGTCGAACTTCGACATCAAAACCTCGTCGCGGCCACTGAGCCCACCCCGCTAGCTCCGGCCTACCTTCTCTAAATCGTCGATCGACTCCGAGATCAACCGCTCATGGTCGCCGGCGTTAAGCTCCTTGCGAATGATCTTGCCGGCTACCTCCGTCGCGAGCTTGGCGCCTATCGTGTATAGCTCCTTGACGGCTGTGTCCGTTGCGAGTGCGATCTCACGCTTGGCACGATCGAGGCTCGCCTGGGCCTCCACCTTGGCGTCATCCTCGATCTTGCGTTTGAGCACTTCGGCATCGCGGCGACCTTCGTCCACGATCGCGGTTGCTTCGGCGCGGGCAGCCACCAGCTTTTCGGTATATTCCTTGAGCTGTTGCCCGGCGTCCTCGCGGTCCCGCTTGGCCTGGGTGAGCGAATCCCGAATAAAATCTTCCCGCTTTTGCAAAGCCGACAGGATCGGCCCCCACGCGAACTTGCCCAGAACACCGAGCACGACAAAGAACGTGATCAAAGTCCAGACGATGTTCCCAAGGTCGCCCGTAAACAGCGTGGATTGCTCCCCGCCACCTTCCGACCCCAAGGTCGTCGTCGCCGACGTGAAGATCGCAAACAGCGACAAAGCGGAAACAAAATAGATGCGCTTCGCTTTCATTCGACTCTCATCCCACAACCAACGCTCCAAGGCCAAGCGATCGCCGCCCGCGCCGCAGGCTCTGACTTAGCTACGAGCCCAGTCACCCGCCACCTGAGCCGCGGGCTTCAGCCCGTGCGATGCCACGCTCTGTAGAGCGAGTCATCCGACACAGTTCTACTTGATGGCTGCGAGGAACCCGCCCAACACCGCAAACAACGTCGCACCTTCGATCATCGCCGCCGTGATAATCATGGCTGTGCTGATCTGTCCAGCAGCCTCTGGCTGACGCGCCATCGACTCGACCGCACTTCCACCGATGCGCCCGATGCCCGCAGCCCCACCCATGACAGCCAGGCCCGCTCCGATCGCACCACCGAGATTGGCGGCGGTCACACCGGGAAACACCGCACTTCCACACGCCGACGCACCGTCGCTGTCCTCCTGCGCCATCACTGGCGAAGCAATCATCAGCACGGTACCGACCGCGACCAGCGTCAAACACCTCTTCGCAAATTTTCTACTCATCGTAACCTCTTCCACATTCGTTAGTGCTACTCCGTGGGATCGAGCAGCCGGTTGTCGTCGCCATCGCAGTCACGCCTTACGACCCGAGTGTCCCACCGCTGTCCGGGCATGGCAACGTTAGTTATCGTTCACAGTTAGTGCGCCGCGGCGGTCGCGTGCCCCTCCTCGCCGTGGCTATCGTGCTCGTGATGAATCACGACGGACTGCCCTATAAACAGCGTCGTGAGAAACGTAAAGATGAACGCCTGCAAGAACGCCACGAACAGCTCCAGCAGATTGAACGCGACGCTCGTGAGCACCACGACGATGCCGACCCCCGTGGCGCCGACGGCACCAAAGGCCGCGTAACTCAAGGAGATGAAACTCAGCAACACCGCCAAAAGCACGTGCCCCGCTACCATATTGGCAAACAATCGAACCGCGAGGGCGAAGCACTTCGCAGCTACGCCGATCACTTCGAGAAACGCGATCATCGGCGCGATCAGCGGCGGACCCTGGAAGAAATGCTTGATGTAACCCATTCCGTTCATGCGCAGGCCGTTGAACACCATCATGATCAGCGTGCAGCCCGCCAACGATCCGGTCACCCAGATGTTACCCGTCGCCGATCCACCGAAACCGTGATGCGCGTCCGGATAGAAGTACTGCACGAGCGGTCGCGTGAGGGGCTCCAGCGGTAACAGGCCCAGCAGGTTGACAAACAGGATGTAAAAGAACGCAGTCCAGACGTAGGGGATGAAGCGATCCGTGTGCTCCCCCAGCACCGGTCGAGCGACCGTCTCGCGAAGGTAGGAGCAGATCGACTCGAAAAAGTTCCCCATGCCACGCGGCGTAAGGTCGCTGACCACGTCGCCCGTGTTTCGCAATCGCGCAAACGTCGGGATCAACAGAATCAGCAGCAAGGCCGCTAAAATCTGCATGATGATGTGGTTCGACATGACCGTGATTTCACCGTTGGGCGTGAAAACACTGTCGGAGTCGACGACGTGAATTCGCTGGTAGACCCACTGGTAAACGTGGTCCATCGGACTGGAGGCGAGTAGGGCGGCCAGGTGCATTTAACGACTGTTTCCTATCCGGCGATTCATCGCGTTGATCGAAACCACGGTGTCAATCGCCAACATTAACAAGTAACTCAGGGCCGTCGACAGCACGAGCGTCGGCCGATCAAAAGACCCGCCGAATATCGCTGCGACCACCAAGAACAACACCGCCGCGAAACGTACAAACGTCGCCATGAGAATCGGCGTCGCGTTGCTTCGCAGTTCGTCCTGCGACAGCGCCATCGCGATGGGAATACTACCCAAGCACCCGGCGATCGCGCTGATGCCACAACCGGTGAGCATCGCCCCGACACCTTCGCCTCCAAACGTCTGCTTTACAATCGCGTAGCCGACGCCCGCGACCAGCAACCCCGAAACCAAGGTGACGCCCACGAACTTCGCGTAGTAGCGAGGGAAGGTAACCTTCAACGAAGTCATGGCTTCGGCGGCTCATCCTCGTCGTGCGGTTCGTCGTAGCGCTCGAACGCCGCCATCGATCGGCGGATCAGGTTGTACGTCCCGCCGACCAATCCCACGCCCACGCCGATCAACAGCGCCCAAGGGCGGCTATCGAAATGGTTATCGATCCAGTAACCGAAGAGCGCTAGACCGCCGACAGCCGCCGCGAACTCGGTGCCCACGCCGGCAACCCGCATCCACGACGTTTGATCACCCTTCTTGCCGCCCATTTCGCGACCCAAGGGGAGCAGCCGAACTTTGTGCCAAAAAGCACAAAGCCTCGTGCAAAAGCGGGCGCGACGTACGCGCCCGGTCTCCTCCCACTGCGGAGTATCTGCCAACCGCTAATGGGGGGGCAGTCTAGCAACGTCAATTGCCGGGTTCAAGGGGGACAAGGCCCGTTTTTTTGCGGCGTTTTCTTGCGGGACGTCTCCGAGGCCAAAAGAGCCCACCCTCGTAAAATCACAGGGGGTTCACCCGCGTATAAGATCGTCCGCCGCGTCGACGCTCGGTTGTGACGTCCGCCTCCGGTGGCTAATCTCCCGATGTTGCAACAGGAGACGTGAACGCCGGGAGAAGCCACGGATGATGCTCCGCCATGATTGACCATCTCGCCGTCGTCGGAGCTACAGGAGCGGTTGGGCGGGAGATTTGCGCAATCATCACCGAGCGTAAACTGTCGGCCACGCGGGTATCTCTGCTGGCCTCGAGTCGTAGCGCCGGCATTCGAATCGACGTTTTGGGGCGGTCCGTCGAGGTCGCAGAGCTGACCGAGCGGAGTTTTGACGGGGTCGATTACGCCCTGTTCAGCGCGGGAGCAACCCTTAGTCATACCTTCGTCCCGGCTGCCAGGCGGGCTGGCGCGGTGATCATCGACAATTCGTCCGCCTTCCGCATGGACGAGGACACGCCGCTGGTGGTGCCTGAGATCAACCCCGGCGACGTTCGCACCCACAAGGGCGTCATCGCCAACCCGAACTGCTCGACGATCATCATGAACGTAGCCGTTTGGCCTCTGCATCGCGTCAACCCCGTTACGCGGATCGTTGTCAGCACGTATCAATCGGCCAGCGGGGCAGGTGCAGCCGCGATGGAGGAGCTTCGTACGCAGACGGCCGACCACTTGGCTGGGCGACCGGTCGTGCCGAAAATCTTCCCTCATCCCGTGGCGTTCAACCTTTTTTCGCACAACACACCGATCGGTGCGGACGGGTACAACACCGAAGAACGCAAGATGATCGACGAGACGCGGAAGATTTTTCACGCCGAGAGCCTGCCGATCACCGCCACTTGCATCCGCGTGCCCGTCATGCGAGCCCACAGCGAGGCGATTAACCTCACGTTTCGAGACGCGATCACACCCGATGAGGTTCGCAAAACCCTCCGTGACGCACCGGGCCTCAGAGTCGTCGACGACACTGAAGCCAACCGCTTCCCCATGCCCGTCGAAGCGTCGGGCGGGGACGATGTTCTCGTGGGCCGCATCCGCCAGGACGTCAGTCAGCCCGGCAACCGGGGGATCGAACTGTTCGTCTGCGGCGACCAACT
>JADFRO010000295.1 GCA_022561255.1 Planctomycetota bacterium
TCCGGTTTTCCGGTCGGGCGAAGCCGTGGCCCTCATCCGGGAAGAGCACGTAGGTAACCGGAATGTTCTTTCGTTTCATCGCCTCGACGATCTGGTCCGACTCCGCCTGCTTGACGCGTGGGTCGTTTGCACCCTGGCCTATCAGCAGCGGTTTGTTGATGCGATCGACGAACGTCAGCGGCGAGCGCTCCCGCAGCAGCGAGCGACCTTCCTCGGTTCGATGGTCGCCGATACGCGACGTGAACAGTTCGATCATCGGTGTCCAGTAGGGCGGGATGGTGTTGAGTAGCGTGATCAGGTTCGACGGGCCGACGATGTCCACCCCGCATGCGAATACGTTGGGTGTAAACGTCAGTCCCACAAGCGTCGCGTAACCGCCGTAACTTCCGCCCATAATGGCGATTCGATCCGCGTCCGCGACCCCCTCTTTGATCGCCCAGTTCACCGCGTCGATCAGATCGTCGTGCATCTTCCCCGCCCATTCCATGTTGGACGCGTTGATGAAGTCCTTTCCAAAACCGGTCGAGCCTCGGTAGTTGACGCTTAGCACCGCGTAACCGCGATTCGCGAGCCACTGATGCCTCGAACTGTAACCCCAGGTGTCTCTGCTCCACGGTCCGCCGTGCACGAACAGAACCATTGGTAGCGGTTTCGACGGTCGCCACGACTTGGCCGATTCCGTTGCGGGAATCGTCAGATAGCTGACGAGATTCCTTCGATCACGCGACTTGATGATGATGGGGTGCATCTTCGCCAGCGTCAGGCGTTCGAGAGCCTGATTGTTGGTGAAGAGGAACTTCGCGTCACGCGCGTTGCGGTCGTAGCGGTAGTAGCGCGCCGGGCCGTTGTCCATCGTATAGACGACGATCCACTTTGAATCGTCCAACGTGCGGCTGATTACCTCAAAATCGCCGTCGGCGACGGTCTTGAGAAACCTGAAATCTTTTCGGATCTTCTTGTCAAGCACCGTCCAATCGGTGCGCTCGTACGTAACGGCGTACGCCTCGATGGTCTTTTCGGTGGGGTGGATCATCAGATCGCTGATGTCCGCACGGTCGTTCTGTCCGAGAATCGTTTGTTGTCCCGTTGCCAGATCAATGCGCGTCAGAGCGGCGGTGTTGCGCCCGCGACTATCGATCATGTAGAGGACGTCGCCCGTCTTGTCGAAATCGATCGGATGCGTCGTCAGGGCATCCGCCATCGGAATCTTCGTGAACGTCTTCCATCCGTTGGGACCGTCGGGTTCCATGATCTCCTGCCCGCCGTCGGGCGTGGAACGGATAGCCAGGCGGATGTTGAAATCGTCATCCGAAAGATATCCGGCGAACTCATTGTTCTCGCGAATGATCGTTCGTTCACCCGTACGAATATTGACGCGATAGACATCATGGAACTTCGGGTTACGATCGTTGATGCCGATGAGGATTTCGCTGGGGAACTTGTGGCTGACTTCCTGAATCTGCGCCGCGACCTTATCGATCGGCGTCAGGTCGATCGTCTTGCGGGTGCCTATGTCGACGCTGTAGGCGCGCCAATTCTCATCTCCGCCCTTGTCTTGCAGATAGATGATGTGCTGGTTCGTATACGCCCAGAAATAGCGACGGACACCGCGCTTCGTGTCGTTGGTCACCGGATGGGCCTCGCCGGGATTGTTTAGCGGTCCGACCCAAACGTTTAGAACGCCGTTGACCGGTGCGAGGAAGGAAATACGCTTGCCGTCCGGACTGATGCGCGGGGACGCCCGATCAGGATTCCCGAACAGCGTCTCACGCGCAATCAGCTTGCTCGCCGGCGCTTTGGTGATTCGCGTTCCTTTGGACTGACCCGTCGTGCGCGTTGTGCATCCGGACAAGAGCAGAGCGAGAGCGCTCGTCAGGACAAGACCGTGTTTCGTGGACATGCGTGTATTCTCCTTTGCCTCGAATTCGTCGAACGTGCGACCGGTGGTATCCAAGCCACCGACGGCGCCGCGGGCATTGTACCGCAGATTTCACTAAGAAACGATAGAGTCGGCGATCGATTTATGTCAGCCTATCAGCTACCGCAGATGCCAAGAGAGCGGACGACTTGGAGACGCCAACTTCCCCCGGCGCACTGATGATTCGCCCTTGCCCGCTGTTTATTTCCCCATGATACTAAGAAAGAGTCGCCTGCATCACCCCAAACGAGCGGTCGGGGCCTTCCAACCCTCCGAATCGCTCGCCCGTCTGCCAACTCGATAGGCGACCAGGATCAGCGACGGTACCAACAGTGGGCGGACGATGAAGGTGTCAATCAGTATCCCAAGCGACAGCGCCACGGCGAACTCCTTTAGGATCATGACGGACCCGGCGAACATCGACGCGAAAGTGGCGGCCATGATGATCCCGCAGCTACTGACAACCCCTCCCGTCCGTCGAATCGCCTGCTCCACAGCCTCACGCGGCGGGCGCGTCCGCAGTTCCTCGTGAATCCGCGTCACGACGAAAATGTTGTAGTCCTGGCCGAGGCTCAGAATGATGATGAACAGAAGAAAATCAAGCTTCCAACCAAGACCTTCGAGCCCGTACACTTGGTTGAAGATCAACCACGTTGTGCCGTAAGTGCAAAAGTAGGTAAGCAGCGTCGCTCCGATCAGAATCGCCGATTGAATCGCCGACCGGATTAGCCAAACCAGAATCGCGAAGATCAGAGTGACGGCCGCGATGGCTATGACCCTGAAATCACGCGATCGCAGGTCTCGCATGTCGGCGTAACGGGCAGCCTCTCCGCTGACGTGGACGTCGATCCCTCCGACCGACTCCGCCAGTTCCGAATCAGCGACGGCGCTCGCCGCCGCCTGCCGTAGCGTTCGTGACATCGCCATCGAGTCGAGCGATCGAGGCTCCACGCCCAGCGATACATCGATGCGGGCGACCGTTCCCGACTGTCCGATGTAGTAATCCTGCGCAATTCGTCCGGAAAGCGCAGCGGTGAGTCGATGCGCCACCGACGCGTCGCCGTAGGAATCCGTCGTTCGTAACGCGCCAAGCGGATCCTTGAGGTCACGATATCGCACGATGGGAAATTGCTCGCGCAGCGACGCGGCCATCTTGTCCAGCGCAGCGTGTAAGGCTGCAAGGCGCTCGGGTGTGTCCAGCCGTTGCTGCGACGACAGAAGCAGCGTCACGTCGCTCATACCCTGCGAGCCGCAAAAGTGCCGTTCGTACAGTCGCCCTCCGCGGACGAACGACGAGTCCGTGGGGTATTCGTCGAAGGTGTCGTAAAGCGGGTCGACTCGACACGCGAGGATCGCCGGAGGAACCAGGACAAGCATCATCACCAGTGCGATCGGAATCGGATACGAGGTCGTGATACGCGCGACGAAAGGCCAGACTCTGCCGTCCGACGATTCCGGGTCGCGAAGGAATCGGCGCGAGAGCAGCCGCGGGCCGGCGGCACACATCAATGCGGGGGTCAGAGTGAGGACTGCGAAAGTTGCGATGACGATCGCGACGGCGATCGTCGGTCCCGAGGTGTACAGATCGCGGTTGTTCGCCAGCGCGAGCGTCGCAAGTCCGACCGCGTTGGTGCCGCCGCTCGCCAGTATGGTGGGCGCCGATTGTGCCACGGCTTTCTCGATCGCTCGCCGCGTGACGAATCGGGCATCCCCTCCATCCAGCGGCGCCTTCGCGATTTCCTCACGAAAGCGCGCGAACAAAAACAGGCAATAGTCCACGCCCGAGCCCACGAGAATCACGATGACGAACATTTGAACCACGCCGTTGATCGGCAGACCTTTCGACGCCGCCCACCCGATCAGCCCCAGCGATACGAGGAGCGACGCGGCGATCGTGATCAGGGGCAACAGCATCGCGATCGGCGATCGATACACCACAAGCAGAATGACCGTCACCGCCACGAACGCCCAGATCGTGGTCTGATCGACGTCTCGCTTGGCTGAGCGATCCAGAAGCTCCCCCAGAGCGGCATCACCGGTGATCTCCACGGTCAGTCCGGATGGCGTTATCGCGCGTGCTATTTCGTCCTGCACGATCCGACCGCGGCG
>JADFRO010000296.1 GCA_022561255.1 Planctomycetota bacterium
GCGACTGTTTTGTACTTTTCGGGATGGGTGATTACAGCGTCCCGCAAAGTATCGTTCTGTAGTAGCAGCGACGTTACGCGCAGCCTCTGGTAAGTGTGAGCGTATCGCCATGCGATCGGTGTCAAGGCAAGGCCCACGAGGGCGATCGCGACGAGATGCCGGACCCTTGCGCCCGCCACGAAGAGCATCATGAAAACCACCGGAACGAGCAGCAAGGCCGTACCGAGATCGGGCTCCAACAGAATCAAGACCAGCGGAATCACGGAGATTGCAAACGGCAGAATCAGCCCACCCAGACGCCGATAGTTTTTTCGATAGCGCAGATACCATGCCAGCGCAATCACAAACGCCACCTTCATGAACTCCGACGGCTGAAGGAGAAACCCGGGTAGCTGAATCCAGCGATACGCGCCGTTCCGCGGCGTGATCAAACCGCCGAAGTTGGTGCCGGAGACTTTCGCGACTGCCAACGGAATCAACAGAACAACCGCCAGCGCGAAGATCGAATAGGAAAACCCGGCGACGCGCTGGTATCCGATTCGAAGCACGACGATCGCCAGAGCGATTCCGGCGATCAATCGAACCGCTTGCCTGGCCGCGTTTGCCGGACCGTCTTGCCCCACGTTGTAGTGCGTGTCGGTTACGTAGATGCTTGCCAACCCGAAGCTCGTGAGAATCGCGATCGCCACCGCAACAGCCCAGCCGGGGCTGGTTAGATCGAACGTGCCCCGTCTCACCGTCCTAGCGCCTCCGCAACGCGGTCATCAGGGAGCAGGTCCGGACCCAAGACGTCAAGAAGCGTCGCCGATACGCGTTTGGCGAGCGGGCCACCGGTCCGCCCACCGCTCCCGCCGAATTCCACCAGCACGGCAAATGCGACGCGTGGCGTTTTTGAAAAGTCTGGTTCACCTGCCGCGTTCACGGACTGGAGGTACCCGCCGAACCAGGCGTGTGAATGATTCCCTCCGTCTGTGGGAGGATGCAAGGGCCATCGCCGCGCGACCGTGACGTCCTTGGGGTCGAACGTCGCGTCCGGATGCTCCGCCTGAAATCGCCGGATGGCTGGTCCCTTCGCGCCTTCCCGGACGAGGGCAACCGCCGGCGCGCCGTCCGCATCGACGTAAGGAACGCTAAACGCCGTCGGCCACGGATGCGCGGTCGCGCTGCCCGTCTTGCCGCAAAGAACGTAGCCGTCCTGCTGAAAGTGTGCGTACCGAAACGCCGTTCCCGTTGGGTCGTTGGTTACGCCGAAGATGCCGCGACGGATGGCGTCCCAATGTTCTTGCGTCGCCGGCAGTGACCACTCGGGCGTTTTGTCGTCGGACGCGATCAGCGTCACGGGTCTCCAACGACCGCTCACGTAGGTCGCCATGAGGTTGGCGACTTGTATTGGGGTCATGGAAATCTCGCCCTGTCCGATGGCGAAGTGACGAGAGGTGCCGGGGGTTACGGGCTGGTTCTTGTTGGCCATCAACCAACCGGCGGTCGGGTTGATGCCCGGGTTATCTTCGCGAAGTCCGATCCCCGTCGTGCGGCCGATGCCCGCCATCTCGAACGTGACGCACAGTCGGTCGACGCCCAACCGTTCACCTATACGGTACATGAACACGTTACAACTGCCGGTCAGTGCTTCGACAACGTTGATTGTGCCGTGCGCCTTTCTCGCGTCGGAACCGTGGATGCTCCAGCATCGCCAACTGCTGCGAATGTCGGGATGGAGATAGCCGGTGCACTCCTCCCTACTGTCCGTGGTGATCACCTTGTTGATGAGTGCTGCCAGGCAGGCCAGTGGTTTGATGGTCGATCCCGGAGGATATCGCGAAGAAACGGCGCGGAATCGCAGCGGCAGATGGTCCGTATCGTCGCGAAGTGTGTTGTACAGCTCGCCGAATTGATTCGGGTCGTACGATGGGTACGAGACCAGCGCGAGCACTTCGCGGCTCTTCACATCGAGGACGACAATGGCGCCTCCGCTGGAGTCCGGATGCTCGCGGACGGTTTCCGCCAAGAGTGCGTAGAGTCTTCGCTGGAGCACGCCGTCAATCGTCATACGCACGTCTTCGCCGTTCTGGGCCTCGATCTCCTCGATGAGGGCGCCGTCACGATTTTTCACCAGTCGCCCGCGGCGGCCGCGCAGCGACGCTTCAGCCAGACGCTCCACACCGCTGATCCCGATCCGTTCGTCGGCTTGGTAGCGCGCGAACGGGTTGTCGGCCTCCGGGTCGTTCGCAAGGTCGCCGGCATCCACCCGGCCCAGCCGCCCCAAGACGTGTGCGAACGGCGTCGCCCGGTCACTGAACCGTCGCACCGACGACGTTTCGATCCGGACCCACGGGTACACACCGAGTAGTTCGCGGGCGGCGATCTGCCGCGCGGCGTCGATGGCACCGAGGAGTGTGTGCGCTTCGGTCTCCTCCGATACCGGAGCGTCGAACCCGCGACGCCTAGCCACGACTTCACGGACGCGCAGCACCTTGCCGTAGATGCGCTTGGCGCGGGCTCGCAGGTCGCTTGTGCTCATTGGTGCGGTCGGCGGGGAGAGTTGCGCAAGATGCGACCACATGGCCGTCAACTCGTTGCGAAACGCGGACGCGACGTCGTCATCCGTGACCGCGCCGGGGTAACGACCTCTACGCCTCCACTGCTTCAGTCGGCGCCTGATATATTCGTCTTCGCCGGACGCATCCGCGGCGAGGATCGCGAAATCGACCTTGACGTCCCAGCACGCTTCGTCTCGAACGAGTGGTTCGCCGCGACGATCACGAATCGTTCCCCGAACGAACGGTAACTGCGAGGGTGCCGAAATGACGGCTTGCTCGGCACGCGCCCGGTAATGAGCTCCATGTACGAGCTGCAATTCGGCCAGGCGAACCACGAGGACGAGCAGTGCAAAGGCCAGGACGGAAAGAAAGATGCGCAGCCGTTTCTCAAACATCCAAGCGCTCCAATCGACGAATGCCACCATAAGTGTCGCGCGGATGCGCGATGCCCAGTATCTTGGACAAACGCAAGAAGCCCCTGGCGAGAATCGGCGCCCAGATAGCCGTATAGACCGCCGCCGGAACGCAGTAGGAGATCAGTTCCCAAACGACTGACGTCGACGGTACGTACGCGAAGCGTCGGTAGACCAACCACAAGGTCTGGAGCGCAAAACCCACAACGAGCGTGAGCGCGAACTGGGTGGATGCGCGATATCGAAAGACGTATTCGCGGACCGCCATGACGAGTAGGACTGTAAGACCGTACGAGATGGCCAAGAATCCGAAGCGCTCAAGCGTCAACAAATCCGCCGACACACCGATCACCCAACCGCCGATCAGCGCCTCGCGTTTCGGCGCGTACAACCCGAGGAAGATTACCGCAACGAGCAACCAGTCCGGTCGAGCGCCCGCCAGCTCGATCGCCGGAGCGACGACCGTTTGTGCCGCCAGAAGAACCGCCGTAAAAATGCCAAAGTTCAGCCAACGCATCGCGGTTTCACCGGGCCTCTGCGGCGCTCAATCTTCCTTTGTGGTGGGCGCGAATGGGTTCGTATCGCGCTGACGCGCCCCAAGGATGTTCAACACCGCGCGGGCGGCGGACAGGCGGATGCGCGGATCGTTCTCGGAATCCATCTGCTTCACGAGTGCACCGAGCGCGCTCCGTCGTCCTATGGCGCCGAGCGCCGAGGCGCCAAGCTGTTTCGCTCGAAGGACTTGGCCGGCAGGCGGATCCTCCGTGTCCTTGAACGTGGGGCGGCTTCGCGTAAGGGCGCGCATCGCGACGTCGTAGCCTTCGTCTATGCCCATCAGGCCCAACCCCCGAGCGGCCGCAAGTCGCGTCTCCAAGTGAATCGCAGTGACCAGCTTATAGCGGAACGTGTCGACGTAACGACTGTCTCGTGTCGCCGCTAGGGCGTTGATGGCAAAGACCTCGTCAGAACCAACGCCGGCGCTGGTCATGAAGGTAAGCTCTTGGCGAGCCTCGGAGTTGCCAAGCCGCGCCATGGCTTCGAGCACATGG
>JADFRO010000297.1 GCA_022561255.1 Planctomycetota bacterium
GTCGGGCGCGATAGCAACAAGACGGTCGACGTCACCTTCACGCGAGTAAGGTAGCGAGGGGAGCGGTGTTTCCATGCAGAGCAGATCCCGGCGCGTCGCCGTGGTCGGCGTGGGCCACATGGGCCGTCACCACGCCCGCATTTATTCCGAGCTTCAAGAGTGTGAGCTCGTCGCCGTTATCGACAAGGACATCGGCCGCGCCCGAAAAATCGCCGGTCAACACGGCGGCGAAGCGTTCGCCGATCTCGCAGACTTCGCCGGAACGATCGACGCGGCTACGGTTGCGGTTCCTACCGTTTTTCACGCCGAAGTCGCCATCCCCCTGATCGAACGCGGGGTGGCGGTGCTGGTTGAAAAACCGCTCGCTCCCGACACCGCTTCCGCGAAACAGCTTGTCAGCGCGGCGCAAAAAAGCGGAAGCGTTCTTCAGGTCGGACACTCGGAACGGTTCAATCCCGTCGTCCAGGCCATGTTGCGCATGGAGGTCACACCCCGGTTTATTGAAACTCAGCGTGTGAGTCCGTTTACGTTCCGCAGCGCCGACATCGGCGTCGTGTTCGACATGATGATTCACGACATCGACATTGTTCTGCACATGGTGGGCCAAAGCGCGTGCAGCGTCGACGCGGTGGGCGTAAACGTTCTGGGGCCGCGTGAGGATATCGCCAACGCGCGTCTAAGATTCTCGGATCAGACCGTGGCCAATCTGACGGCGTCGCGGCTTGCGCTCAAGACGGAGCGAAAGATTCGTGTCTTCTGTCCGTCGGCGTATATCTCGATGGATTTTCAGACGAAATCCGGCTTGGCGGTCAAGCTTGCCGACAATCTGGACCTGATCCGGATGGCCCGAGAGAAGAACTTTGAGGACTTGTCCCAGTTCGCGGCCGCCGATTTCACTTCCGCGATGAAAATCGAACCGCTCCAGGTCGACGACGTCGAGCCGCTGCGCGCGGAGATAGGAGCGTTCTTGGAATCGGTGCGAACAGGTCAGGGAACCGGCGTGACCGCCGAGGAAGGCTGCGCCGCCGTGGCACTCGCCGAGCGCATCACGAACTCGATTGCCGAGCAAGACTGGGGCTCACAACTCGACACCGCCGGTATCGCGGGACCGTAGCCATAGCGACACCTCGCCTTGGATCGCAGCACAAAATTCATTCGGACTTGCGGCTGGAACGTGGCCAATCCGGGGAAAAAAGAGGGGCCGTGCGGTCGCCAGAACTTTTCAGCGTCAAAGCAAGTCGGTCCCCACCGCCGCTTGTCAGCATCCCAGTCCCCCAACGGCGACCGTAACGGCCCATCAACAAACTTCCCGTCCATCCTCCGGAGGCCTTAACTCCGGATTCCCCCAAAACCGTCCCTACCCTTACCCCCCAGTAGCGTCCGCGCCGTCGACAGCGTGCATGGGCCGGTCGGAACAACTTCGGCCTACCCGCAATCGCGACGCTGGACGCAACCTGGGTGGGAGTAACGAAGGCAGGTGCACATCCCTAAGGCCGGGCAAAGCACACCCCTAAAACTTTCCACCTGAGTCGCCTACGGACCCCTTACGACGCAGAAACACGGCCTAAACGGACGTGAATGCAGCGCAGGGCGTAGCACAACACCAGCGCAACCAAATTTTCAATTGGCGAACGGCAGGTAGGTTGAACGACGGATGACGAAAATCAGTGTTACGGAAAAGTGCGGAACAAAGGGTATCGGATATTCAGGTATAAAGGGTACGGCAATGAATCAATTATATATTCGACCTTCCGCTCATCTAACCCACCAGACTTCTCCGTCCGGTAAAACAAGTATACACGATCGAGAACGCCAGTCAACCCCCTAAACGGCGTATTCTCCGCCAAGAAATCATTTCACAGGCCTAGCGGGCCGGATCCATCGTTCCCGAAGAGCCGGCCTGGGAAGTCTCGCGACCTACGCTATCGCCCTGAAAACCCGGATTCACGGGCAATGTGACGGGTTCTGGAGATGCCTCACGGGCAACGCCGGAGTGTCCGAATGCCGGACTGAACACCGACGATTTTTCGGCGAGTGAGCGGAGCGCAGCGGCCGCCCAGACGCTCTTCGGGTCGACGGCGAGTGCCCGATCGAACGCCGCAGACGCAGCGTCGGCATCGCCCATGGCGACCGAAACCTCGCCGAGCAAGCAACACGCGTCCACGTCGTACGGATCACGAGAAATTAGCTCCGTCAGTGCGTCCGCGGCTCGATCCAGCTTGCCGCGCCGCCAGTCGAGGGTCGCCTGAACGAGAACAATCTCCGAATGGTTGGGCCAATTGTTGGAGGCACGCGAGACAGCGCGACCCGCCGTCGATAGATCGTCCGTCGCAAGCGCCGCCTTCGCCAGCAGAAGCTGGGCGAGCGTGTCGCTAGGATGATCGTCGGCGTACGCCGTAAGCGTCGCCTGAGCGGACCGTCCGTCACCCATCACAAGATAGCAAGTCGCTAGTGCTCGGCGCAGGGCCGGACTTACCGGCGCGTCCACGCGATCCGCGTCCACCAGCGGTTTGAGCAACGCAACAGCTTCGACGCAGCGCTCGGATCGCGCCAGTAGCAAACCCAACTCGGCGGCGACGGTAACATCGTCGCGTGCAACCTGCATCGCGCGTCGATAGTGGCGGATCGCACCTTGAGTATCGCCCACCAGGGCGGCTACTTGTCCCGCGAGAACAGCCACGGATCCGCTGTCGTCAGTTCGATCGACGCATTCCTCCAAAAGCTCCAGTGCCTCACTCGCGCGGTTGTTGGTGACGAGGGACTCGGCGAGGGCGATCACGTAATCGGGATCGGTAGGGCTCGCCGTCACGGCCAGACGATACTGATCGATCGCCGCCTGCGACTCACCGCGTTGTTCAAAAACGATCCCCTGAACGTACCGAAGCTCCGCGGAATCAAGACCCTTGCGGGTGGCGGCTTGCACCACACGCCCTGCGGAAGCGACTCGACCAAGTTCGAGATGCGCCCGTACAAGAAGGACGTAGGCATCGCACTGAGCGCCGTCGAGCCCCAGAGACTCGGAAGCGGTTTCGATGGCGTCGTCGTAAAAGCCCCGTTCGAGCTGCTGACGGGCGAGCTGGAACTTGGTTCTGGCTCGAACGGCATTCCACCGGCGCAGAGCGTCCTGCTTCGCCGCAGACTGCGATGTGGTTCGACACGCCGCTGCCGGCATGAGCATGGCCGCGAGTAGGAGCATCGCGCAACGACGCATCCCACGGAAACAATGGTATCTGCCTCGCGACATGATGAGCGCTCCGGATCCCGCACGGACTATGGCTGGGATCGATCCGCCCCAGAGATGGGGCTCACAGCGGGCCGCCCGTACATTGGGAACACATAGCCCTTTTCGTTGGCGATCAGCTTGTGGATGAAACCTCGTCCAGCGGTAGCGTCGTCATCCCAAGCTCTTTCGCCGAGTAACCTTTCCTTCACGTGAATCGCGGACAATAGCCGCGCGTTGTTGCGCAGCGCCAGATCGACGTGCCAAATAGCTTTCGCACGATCCCCGGCCTCGATAGCCGAGAGAGCCCGGTGGTAATGGGTCTGGGCGATCCGGTCACGACCGGTACGCATCATCCCTTTCCGAAGCCCGACACGCATTCGCTCAACGTCATTGAAAATGTCAGCCGAAGCGCCCGCATAGGCGTCGTAATCCTTCACGATGTGCACCGTCAGGAGGATGATGACTTCCTCCCTTTGGGTCGCGTCGCTTCTGGAGCGAAACAGCGAGCCCACGCCGGGAAGATTCCCCAGAAACGGAACCTGCGAGCGCGAATCCGACGTCACCTCACGAAACAGGCCGGCGATCATAATCGTCTCGTTGTCACGAAGGAGAACGTTCGTCGTAACCTCAGTCGTCTGCTCGGACGGTAGCCCTTGGGCGTTCACAAACCCGACACTGTCTTTCGGGTGCAACTCGAGGCGTACGAAGCCGTCGTTCCCGATGAAAGGACGAAACACAAGCTGGGTTCCGGTTT
>JADFRO010000298.1 GCA_022561255.1 Planctomycetota bacterium
GTAAGGTAACGGGCGAGACCGAGATAGTACCAACCGTTGAACGCCGTCGTTGTCAGCGGTATCCCGCGTTCGTTCGGTGCGCCGTCCTGCTCGATCTCGTCCGCCTTGCCGGCGATAAGTCTTGCCGCACGTTCGAGGTCCACAATCGCCTCGCGAAAGCGTCTCGCACTAATCAGACGATGTCCGCGGTGGCGATATAAGGGCGCGTAGTCGGGAAACTCCGCAATACCCAGCGCGTAGACTTCGATCGCGTCGTTGATCCGCCACAGATACCCGAGTCGCCGCCCTACCCAGACGATCTTCGAGGGATCATCAACGTTTTCGTCGCGCGCGACGCGAGCGGCCAGCAGGTCGTCCTGTAGTTTTTTACGCGATGAGGCGACCGGCTCGGTCGTTAGAGGCTTTCCAAGGAGCGAGATGATCGTGGCTCTATTTCGGGCGCGTTCCCTGCTTGCCGACTCGCTACCGGCGCTGCCATGACGAACGCACGCCGATGACGACAGCGCCGACGTCAGGATAAAAAGCAGCGTCCAGCGAATCTTACTTTTCATCTGTATGCCCTCCCAAGAAAAGGTGAAGTGCGTCGGTCGACGAACGCCGCAGGTGGCGAAGATAGCACGAGGGCGGCAAGAGAAGCAAACTCGTGGCAGCAAGTCGCCCGATCGCGCAACAGCGTACCTGCGGCTTACACTTTGACGCCGCCTTCCATCATCATTGCGGCGATCGCGGTCCGCCGCTTGGTCGTAGCCTCGCCGGAAGGCCGATGACCACGCCTCAAATCCCGAAAGTGCAGCGCATTTCGCAGCGCGCCTCCATGGCGTGTCGGAGTGCAAGTTGTTTAAGTCGTTGTGGCTGGTATAGTTACGTGCGGTCATCGCGTCGTTTGCCAGGCGACACACAATCACTTGGTCGAGGGTTCGAATCCTTCCGGGCCCAATCAGGTCGAATCAACGAGGAGCGAAATGAGCGGACAATCATCGATAGAGGCGTTCGGCGAACTTCAGCCGCGTGCCGTATGGAAGTTTTTCGGCGGTATGGCAGCCGTACCGCGTCCGTCGAAGCGGGAGGAACGCATTCGCAAGCACTTGCGGGAAGTTGCTGAGCATCACGGACTTGCGGTCAAGGAAGATTCCACCGGCAACCTCGTGATCGATGTTCCAGCGACGGAGGGCTTCGCCGATGCGCCGATCACGGTTCTTCAAGCGCACGTCGACATGGTATGCGAAAAAAACGCGGCGACGGAGCACGATTTCGACACGGAAGGCATCCGGCTGATCGTAACGACGGAGGAGTCGACCGGCGAGCGAATCGTTCGCGGTGACGGGACGACGCTCGGAGCCGACAACGGGCTCGGCGTCGCGCTTGCACTGGCTGTAGCCACTTCGCCGGACGTCGTACACGGTCCGCTCGAGCTGCTGTTCACCGTTGATGAAGAGGACGGTATGACCGGGGCTAAGGCACTGACGGCTGAATCGTTTCGCGGACGAAGAATGCTCAACCTGGATTCCGAGGAGGACGACACCCTGTGCATCGGATGTGCCGGCGGATGCGATACGAATTTGTCATGGACGCTGAAGGCTGCGGCGCCGGCGGGGGACGAAGTTTGCAAGGTATCCGTTACCGGTCTGCGCGGAGGTCACTCCGGCTGCGACATTCACGAAGGTCGGGCGAACGCGATCAAGCTCCTTGTCAGGACGCTGCTTCGGGTGTCGGGCGACTCGTTGCAACTGATAAGCATAAGCGGCGGTAGCAAGCGGAACGCGATTCCGCGCGAGGCGACAGCCGTGGTGGCTGGTCCTGCCGGATTGTTGGGAGCGCTTCAAACAGCCGGTGCAGCCGTCGCGGCGGAAGCGGTGGCGGAATCCGTCGAGCCGGATACGTCGATCGTGGCCGAGAAGGTCGCGCCGGGAACCGCTACGTTAGCCGCGAGTGCGAGCGATACGACAACGCTTCTGCGAGCGCTCGCAGCCCTTCCCAGCGGCGTACTGGGGATGCATCCCAAAGTGCCCGGGCTTGTCGAGACGTCGAACAACGTCTCTACGATGTCGAGCGAACTGCGCGGGTCGAGTGTGGTCGTTCGTGTGGGAATGCTCTCGCGTAGTTCATCAGCCTCACGCATTGCTGAGACGGCCGAGCAACTCGCGTCGATCGGTCGGCTATCGGGTGCGGAGGTGGCTACGGGCAACGAATACCCCGGTTGGTCGCCCAATCCGGAGTCTGCGCTGCTGGCTGTCTGCCGGCGGGTTTATCGAGAGACGTTCGATGCCGATCCCGAAGTCGGTGCGATTCACGCCGGGTTGGAATGCGGCATCATCGGCAAGCGTGTGGGTGATATGGACATGGTTTCACTGGGCCCGACGATTCGCGGGGCGCACAGTCCCGACGAGCGGGCCTACGTTAGTTCCGTGGAGCGCACGTGGCGCTATCTCGTTGCACTGCTGGAGGCGATGGCGCGAGGTTGATCGATGCGACAAACTTCTTGCAATGGGAACACCGTCGATCTTGGTGTGTACTTGAGGAGCCGTTTTCAGAGCCGCGCCCGTGAGGAAGCTTCGCTCTCCGCAGGAGCGGGCCTGTTGCACGGACGACAGCCGAAGTTCCGCATGTGTGTCGGATCAATTTAATTCTTGTTCGGAGAAAACTTTATGCTCATTGCTCAGATTCTCAGCCAGGCAACGCAGACGGTTACGCAACAAGGTATCGGGCTCGGTGCGGCCATCGCTGTCGTATGTTCCTGGCAGCGAAATCGTTCGATCCTATGGGCGATTCTCGCGGGTGTTTTCTCGTGGCTCTACGTCATTTGTTTTGCCATAACGCGCCAGGAAGACGAAATGAAAAGAGAAACAAGCGCAGCGAACCAGGCGCTGCAGCTTTCGGCGCTATGCTTCGCAGCTGATGCCGAGGCTGTTAGTTGCAGGAGTATATGAAACAGACTCTACATGCTGTGACGGGTGCTTTCGGGTACTCGGGGAAGTACATCGCCAAGCGTCTGCTTGATCGTGGTCACGAAGTCATCACCCTGACCAACTCGCCTGATCGAGCGAATCCCTTCGCTGGTCGGGTCAAACCATACCCCTTCAACTTCGATAACCCGCAAGAACTGACGCAATCGCTTCGGGGCGTTTCGGTACTCTACAATACGTACTGGGTTCGGTTCAATCACAAGCTATTCAAGTACGCCGACGCAGTCAGGAACACCGAGCGACTGTTTGAGGCCGCCAAAGAAGCCAATGTCGAGCGAATCGTCCACGTCAGCATCACAAATCCCTCCGAGCATTCATCGCTGGAATACTTTAGTGGCAAGGCGAGGCTCGAACGAGCGCTGACAGAACTTGGCATTTCGCACGCGATTCTTCGCCCGACGGTCCTGTTTGGCAAAGAGGACATACTGATCAACAACATCGCTTGGGCCTTGCGACGCCTTCCTGTGTTTGGTGTGTTCGGAGATGGGGAGTACCGTCTGCAACCAATCTATGTTGACGATATCGCGGCCCTCGCCGTAGAGCAAGGTGCGAAGCGAGACAATGTTACTATTGATGCCATCGGTCCAGAAACGTTCACTTACAGAGAGCTGGTCAACGTTATTGGCGAGACGATCGGCAAGAAACGACGTGTGATCTCAGTTTCACCGGCAGTCGGATATCTTACCGGATGGATTCTCGGCAAGTTCGTTGGGGACGTTATGATTACCCGTGAAGAAATCAAGGGGTTGATGGCAGACCTTCTATACGTAGACTCTCCTCCCGCGGGGACCACGAGGTTGACGGACTGGATTCGAGAGCACGCTGATTCACTTGGCAGGAAGTATGCAAGCGAGCTTGCTCGTAGAAAAGACAGAACTGAGCAGTACCAGAGTAACTAACAAAGGCGCGCATCGGTCGCGCTATCGCCCGCCGGTGAGGCTTGTCGTTCCCGGCGTCCGTAGGTCGCGCTAAGCGGGCTGTCCAGCTCGAGGATCAGTCTGTCGAGCGGAGC
>JADFRO010000299.1 GCA_022561255.1 Planctomycetota bacterium
AATCCATGTTTGTGATTCCAATGCCTGCTTCCACTGATAAATTATCGGATAATCTGTGCTCAAAATAAATCGGGATGTCACCATTAAATATCAAGAGAGGGTTTACTTTAATTAAATTATAGACCTCTCTATCTATCTCTGTTCTTTGATATTCTACTTTAGAATAGGTCACGGTAATTTTATCACTTTCATCAGCATCGCCTGCTTTGTTATATTCTACATCTGGCTCATTTTTATCAACGGAGATGAGTTCTTTGGTCCCGTTTTCATAAGTTATTATAAAAACTTTGCTTTTTGAAATGCTTATAAGTGGCCCATCCTGATGGTCAAATCTTTTGTATTTAATTAGAGTTTCAGTAATCTCAATAACTTTCGACTTAATTTCACTACCATCTTTAAACAGTATTATGTCTTGAGATGAGGCTTCGATAGAAAATAATAAAAGTGCTATAGCTATTAACGAAAATATATATGGCTTCATGTGCTAATAATTTAGTGATGTGCGGGAGCAAAGGTAAAAATAATAATAATGTGATTATTCCCCAAAAAACTCTTCAAGCGTAAATGTTTCTTTGATCCTCACACCTTTATCGGTATGCTGTACCGTACAGCATTCAATAACAAGGTCATGCTCTAAAAAGAGAATGTATTCTTCATCCACAGCTTTGTTTAGAAATTTCTCCTTTTCTTTAAGAGTGGTTAAGGGGTCGGAAAAGTAATTTCCCCATAGCGCATCGCCGAAAACCTTCGCGTATCGGAACTGCTGACGATCCGGGGCCTGCATCCCATCCGCGTGGCTGTGGAGATCAACGAAGAGCTCGTACCGCGAAAGACATTCGACCAAACAACGATCCGCAACGGCGACCGGATCGAAATCGTTACGTTCGTAGGAGGTGGGTAATGACGTTGGATCGCTATCGCATCGGCTCGTTTGAATTCAGCTCGCGCCTTTTCCTTGGAACGGGCAAATACGCAACGTTCGAGCAGATGGAGTCCGCTCTGGCAGCCTCCGGGTGCGAGGTCGTGACCGTTGCTGTTCGGCGAGACGTTCTGGCGCCCGGCGGCGGCGCCAAACCGGACAACATCCTCGATCATCTCGACCTCTCGCGCTACACCATTTTGCCCAACACCGCCGGCTGCTTTAGCGCCAAAGACGCCGTCCGATCCGCCAAGTTGAGCCGCGAGCTGCTGGAAGGACTCGGCCACGCGGGCGCGAAGTGGGTGAAGATCGAGGTGCTGGCCGACAAGAAGACCTTACTTCCCGACGTCGTGGGAACCCTCGAGGCGACGAGAGAACTCGTCGCCGCGGGATTCGAGGTGCTCGCCTATACGAACGACGACCCCATCATCGCGCGAAAACTCAAGGACGCGGGCGCAACCAGCGTCATGCCCCTGGGCTCGCCGATTGGCAGCGGACAGGGCATCTTAAACCCCGCCAACATTCGTCTCTGTCTCGAATATCTCAAAGACGACGACCCGGACTATCCCGTCATCGTCGACGCCGGCGTGGGGACTGCTTCGGACGTGACTGTCGCGATGGAGCTCGGCGCCGACGGTGTACTGCTCAACACGGGCATCGCCGGTGCGTCCGATCCGGTTGTGATGGCCTCAGCTATGGGACATGCGGTGGATGCAGGGCGCCTCGCGTTTCGAGCCGGCCGCATTCCTCGTAAACCTTACGCGACAGCCTCATCCCCAACCGACGGCATGATTACGCCGACCACTCAGAAGGTTTGATGTTCCAACGGCAACCGCTTTGCCGATGTCTACGGGTGATGGCCGCTTCCACGCCACACGACGCCGCCTGTGGAGGTCGGGTTCGCGATTGACGGCCCTATCCTGCCCATCTTGACGGTGGTGGCTGGCGTCGGCTAGGATATCGCCCGATGGGCGGGGTGCCATGACGCGTTAGGATCGACCGACTCCATGATCGTTGACTGCTACACACACACTTGGGAGACGGCAGCCAAGTTAGGGCCGCACGCTGCGCGTACCTCCCCGGATCAATCTCCGGACACGGCGAGCGGTGAGAGCGATGGTGCCGGCGTGTCTCAGCATCTCGCATCCGCAGAGCCCGTCGACACGACGATCGTCCTCGGCTTCAAAAGCCGCTATCTCAATGCCGACATCGACAACGAACAGGTGGCCGCCTACGTCAAGACTCATCCCGATCGCCTCGTCGGCTTTGCCGGGATCGATCCGAGTAACCCGAAGGAAGCAATCGCGGAGATGGCCCACGCGCAGGACGATCTGTCGATGCCGGGTTTGTCGATCGCCCCGGCGGCTCAGGATTTTCATCCAAGCGACTCGCGCGCCATGCTCGTCTACGAGGAGGCTTGCCGGCGGCGGATGCCCATCGTCTTCCACACCGGCGTGCAGATATCCGCTTTGACCAAGCTGGAGTACGCCAAGCCCGTCCTTCTGGACGAGGTCGCACGTGAGTTTCCCGACCTGGCGATCGTGATCGCCCACATGGGCTTCCCGTGGATGAACGAGACGATCGCGCTGCTGGCGAAGCATCCCAACGTCTACACGGAGATTAGCTGGCTGCTGCATCAGCCGTGGCAGGCGTATCAGGCCCTGCTCAGCGCCCATCAATACGGCGTGATGAACAAGCTGCTGTTCGGCAGCGGCTTCCCAGCAGCCTCAGCCTCCCACTGCATCGAGGATCTCTACAGCATCAACCACCTCGTCCACGGAACGAACCTGCCGAGCATTCCTCGGGAACAGCTTCGCGGCATCGTCGAGCGCGACGCGCTGACGTTGCTCGGTTTGCCGGGGCGGTCCCAGCCCACCACACCCCCATCGGAGCAGCTTCACGCCATACGCGACGACCAGCGCAACTGACCCAACTTGCTGCAATTCGAGTTTGTGTTTTCCGAAGCGCAGGTGAGCTGCGCTCCGCAGGAGAGCCCGCGCGTCAGACGTGCTCCATAAGACGGTCGAGCACTTCACTGATCGACATCGTGGTCGTGTCGATGATGTGCGCCGCACCGGGTTCGAGGAGCGACTGCCACTGGATCGCGTCGATGGAATCACGCTGGGTGATGTTTTCCCGAACCTGTTCCAGCGTGACGTCTTCGCCGTCCACGAGCAACTGCTGCAGACGCCTTTCGGCGCGTTTTTCAGCCGACGCGTTCAACACGAACTTGACGTCCGCATTGGGAAACACAACGCTTCCCTGATCACGTCCTTCGGTAACGAACGACTTTAGGCGATCACCTTCGCTGCGTTGCATCTTTACGAGGAACGTGCGAACCGCAGGATGCCTGGCAACTTCGGACGTGGCCGCGCTGACCCTGATCGTGCGGATCGCTTCGCTAACGTCGTGGCCGTCGACGCGAATGCGCGCGTAGGTAGGCCCGAAGTCCAGTTCGATCCGAAGCGCCCGCACCAGTGCTCCGCACGCCGCCTCGCTGGACAGATCCGTTTGTCGCAACAACCCGGCGTAAGCGACTGCGCGGTACATCGCCCCCGTATCGAGGTAGGCAACTTCGAGACGGGCGGCGAGCTTTCGCGCCACGGTTGATTTACCCGATCCGGCGGGACCGTCGATCGTGATGATCATAATGGCCGATCATACCGGCGATCCTGCGGAGCCTACAGGGGCAACGGAGCAGCCTGGCCCCCACCACCGGGATTGCCGACCATTCAAGCACCAAAATCGCGGGAAAAGAGCAGTTTTGTTTTGTGATTCCACGCTGACCCGATACACTGGATGGGTAGGAGCCTAAGTTTCTTTGGCGCGCCGTTTCGCCTTGGAGGCCATGTCGTGAAGCACACCGGAGATTCAGCAGTATCGTTCGCGGCCGTGTTATGCCCGCTTGCGGGTTTCGTCGTGAGTCTGACGGTGGCACTCCCCGCTCGGGGCGTGGAGTTGCCCTTCACCGAGCGGTTCGTGTGGGTACGATCGTGAATTGGGTTCAAACAAATCGGAATTCCCGGCTTCCGCCGTTTCGTACGG
>JADFRO010000300.1 GCA_022561255.1 Planctomycetota bacterium
GGCCGCGCCGGCGCCTGCCGCGCCGCCTCTTTCGACCCGGCGTGGTGGCGGAGTCGCTGGCTTTATCTTCGCTGCTTTCGCCGGCCTTCGGTTGCGGCGGTGAATCCTTGGGACGGTCGGTGGCGCCGCTTTTTTCCGGCGACGCGGATCGCAACATGGCTCCTGAGGAATCATCGCGCCGGACGTGTTTTTGTCTCTGCTCGCGCGTACGGTACGGGGGCTGTTCCGGCTTGGCCGACGGCGGCGGCGTGGGCACGCCGACGTCCGTGATGTCCTCGGCGACTACGGCGACGAGCGTGTTGTCGTCCATTCTGATTTGGACAATCTGCGTGAGCACCTGTCGATTGACGATGACGCCCTCTCCGTGGTTGGTCCGTATTCGAACACCTTTACGCGGAAGTTTCTTGTCGAGTTCTTCATACCCGACGTGTTCGTAGCGAAGGCAGCACTTAAGTCGACCGCAGCGTCCCGAAACCTGCGTCGGATCGAGCGTCGCTTTTTGCAGCTTGGCCATGCGCATGGTGATGGGTCGTAGTGTCTTGAGGAAGGTCTTGCAGCAAACCTCGCGCCCGCAGGTCTCAAAGTCAGCCAACAGTCGCGCCTCGTCGCGCGCACCGACCTGCCGCATTTCGATTCGTGTTTGGTACTCCGGCGTAAGCTCCTGTACGATCGGTCGAAAATCGATGCGCGACTCTGAAGTGAAATAAAAGACGATGCGCTCTCCGCCGAACGAGGATTCGCATTCCACGACGCGAATGGCGAGTTTGTGTTGGTCGGCGACCTGCTGGCAGAAGCGTCGTCGTTCCTTGTTGGACCTCTGAATGTGATCGTACTCCGCGAGGTCGTCGGCAGTCGCCTCACGCAGGATGCGTCCGGCGTTGAACATGTACGAATCCTGCCCACACGAGGCCACCCAGGATTTCATCTGATCGCGTGTGACGGATTTGTCGCACCCGGTGCAGGTCAGGGAAACCTGATCGCCGATCTCGATGCCACGCTTGGTTTGTATGACGACCCTCGCGCCGCATGCGAACTTCATTTCGGGTGGATGAGTAAACTCCCCGATGTAGCGCATGTAGCCGAAACGAACGGCCGTGGTGGGGTAGATTTTTTCGAGCCCGTTACCGCATGGGGCGCTGGCTTTCCCCGTTCCGCAACTTCCGCAGCCGCCGTGGGACTGCGGCTCGGGCGGTTCGATGAAGTATTTCTCCAGGCTGATCTTTAAGTCAACCATAATACGACCCTTGCCCGGCATGGGCGCCCGGGCTACTCCGGAGGTTGCTTGCGCAAGCTGTTAGGGGAAATATGGGTCGCACACGTTGCGCGGCGCCTATTCTCCGTTCGCAACCCGATCCAGAACGGCCTCGAAGTCTTTCTTGCCGCGCAAGCCGACGAATTTTTCGACGATCTCGCCCTTGTTGAACAGGATGACCGTGGGAATCGCGCTGACGGAATATTGCACGGAAACCTCTCGGTTGGCGTCGGTATCCAACTTGCCGACTTTGACTTTGCCGTCGTACTTCACCGCCAACTCATCGATGATGGGCGTCAGCGCTTTGCAGGGTCCGCACCACTCCGCCCAAAAGTCGACCAGCACCGGCTGATCCGATTGAAGAACGGTTTCATCGAAATTTCCATCCGTAAACTCAAGTGTACTTGCGCCGGCCATAGCCTCTCCTCGGGTTAAGCGTCTCCTCTGTGGGAGGGAATTCTAGGCGGCTGACGTGGTGTGGTCAAGGCAGCGCCGCGCTCGCGGTCCAATCTCACGGCGTATGGCTGGTCGACTCGTCCCTGTGAACTTGCCGGAAAGAGGTCGCGAGGAGATGATGCTGGGGTTCGACAGCCGTCAATTTAGCTCCGCAGGGTCGGTGTGATCTCATGGGTCTTTCCCGGGGTACGACGTTGGGTGGTTACGAGATTCTCGCTCCGCTTGGCGCGGGAGGAATGGGAGAGGTCTATCGCGCGAAGGATGTGCGGCTTGATCGTGAGGTGGCGATCAAGGTTCTGCCGGATCTTTTTTCGCGTGATCCGGAGCGCGTAGCCCGGTTTCAGCGCGAGGCGAAAGTGCTCGCGTCGCTCAACCATCCCAACATCGCCGCGGTATACGGATTTGAGTCGGTCGGAGCAGGGGACATCCCCAGGAGTGGAAGTCCGCCAGGAGCGGGAGGGCAGTCGGAGGCTGCGCTACACTTTCTGGTCATGGAACTCGTCGAAGGCAACACCTTAGCCGAGCGCCTGAAGACCGGAGTGCTGCCGGTTGCCGACACGCTAGACGTCGCAAAGCAGATGGCCGAAGCCCTTGAGGCGGCCCACGAACGCGGCATTATCCACCGCGACCTCAAGCCGGCCAACGTTAAGGTGACCCCCGAAGGTAAAGTGAAGGTTCTGGACTTCGGGCTTGCCAAGGCGATGGCCGTCGGGACCGACGCTTCGCAAACCGAAGTCGCCAACTCGCCCACGATCACGGCTGACTTCACCCGTCCCGGAATGGTCATGGGCACGGCCGCCTACATGAGTCCGGAGCAGACTCGCGGCAAGCCACTCGATAAACGAACCGACATTTGGTCGTTCGGATGCGTTCTCTCAGAAACGTTGAGAATCGCGGCCGTTTGCGGGGAGTCGAGGAGGGGTTCAATTGTGGTCATTACTTTTCAGACCCCCGGCGTTTCCGTAACGCCTCCAATACTTCGTTGAAATAGAATCGGCGACACGTCCGGCCCAACCAAACAGTTGGGATCTTCCCCTCTTTTGACCATAACTTGATGGTGTGGGGGCTGACTTTCAGTTGCTCTGCCAACTC
Organism: Planctomycetota bacterium; assembly: GCA_022561255.1. Lineage (GTDB taxonomy): Bacteria > Planctomycetota > Phycisphaerae > UBA1845 > UBA1845 > JAJRUK01. The sequence continues at coordinate 2,801 of JADFRO010000300.1, forward strand.
CTTTGTTGTGAGCAACTCTTTAGTTTTCATTTTCGACCCCACCAATCCGGTTTTGTATTGAAGAACTATGAACCGGAAAGCGGACGGGGGGGGATGGTATAATGGACGTAAGAAAACCCCTGTATTTCAGTGTGAAACACAGGGGTGGATTTTTCAAAAAATCCGTTTTCGTCCGAAATGGCTAAATCTCGTCCAGATTAGCCACGCTTTTTCCGCTTCTGCCAGCGGTAGGGGAATTCTTCTGCGCTTTGTAAAAGGACCGCGCATTCCTGAGATATCGTCGCCAAGTATCAAACTCGGGTAAGTCGTATTGTTCCGGACCATTTTCCTTTAACCAACTATGTACTTCACGGTCAGACGCACCATTAGCCAGATATTGAGCGGCCATGTTGTACGATTGAAATGCTTTTTGAAAACGGAGTCCGAGGCCGTTCTGGTCGTCTTCTGTTATGACGGCTGGAGTCGTGTCATCGACCAGCATTGCCGGGTCTATTCCGGCTCCCTCACCATCGGGAACCGGACCCAGCGGATATGTCTCAGTGGATGGCTCTGACTCCTCTGGATGGAGCAATGTTCTCATCATTGATGACTTAGAGAACAGAATAGACGGGAATAACTTAGCGATTTGTTTGCCAATTACATCAAAGGTATTCACCTTCAAAAGCTTCTGATACGCCCTAATCTGTTTGAGGTTATGTTGAAGCTGTGGATCTTCTTGGCACTTTTTCAGGAACGCTTCATCGGCTTTGCTTTTGCTCTCATCCATGATTCACACTTTCCTTTTGTGCCGGACCGACCGACCCGCCTGCAACGGTGAAAATGTGAAGAACCGGAGGCGGGTTGATCGACGCAGTGGCCAGACTGCAATCCGACTTCCCGTGGATATTCTACCCAATGACGTCCAAAATTCGACCCCGCTGTCCCTCCGAAAGATCCGGCCAGGCATCGATGACCACCTGCAATCGTGCAGTCGCTGCATCGGATAATGCAGCGCCCTTTTCCAAAAGTGCTGTTTTCTGCGGGGAATAGCGTTTTGTTCGAGTCCCGCCTCGGCTACTGACTTACGTCGATTTGTGAACTCACTGAAAAGGCTGTTCCCACTCTAACCCGACCAAAAAACTCAGGTTAAGCTCTCTTTATTTTGAGCACGTCCGGCACAAAC
>JADFRO010000016.1 GCA_022561255.1 Planctomycetota bacterium
CGAGCTTTCGCACTTCAACGTCAAGAATTCTCGCGCGGTGGTCGCCGTTCTTGTAAACACGATGGCCAAAGCCCATGATCCGCTCTTTGCGAATGAGCGCTTCGCGGACCCATTTACCCGCCTCTTCTGGCGATTTGAACTGAAGAATCAACTCGATCGCACGCTCGTTCGCCCCACCGTGTAGCGGCCCCTTCAACGCTCCGATCGCGCCCACGATCGCCGAGGTCATGTCCGAGCCGGTGGAGGCGATCACCCGATTGGTGAACGTGCTGGCGTTGAAATCATGCTCGGCGTAAAGCACCAACGTCAGATCGAGGATCCTCGTCGACAGTTCGTCCGGATCGGTGCCGTGGAACATATAGAGCATCTGTGCGGCGTGAGACAACCCAGGCTTGGGCTCCACCGGCTCCTTGCCGTTCACCAGACGGTAGCGAGCAGCCACTACGTCGGACGCAACGGCAAGCAACCATACCGATCGACGGCGAAGCTCTTCCACCGATTGCCCGGGAGCGGGATCGAAATGACTCGCCATGGAGACTCCCGTCCGCAGTACCGACATCATCGGCGCGGAACGTGGAATCGTACGAATCATGTCGACGACCTCCGGTCGCAATCCGTGGAACTCCGACAGCATCGCCCACAACGACTTCAACTCCGCTTCGGTCGGCAGCTCACCCCAGAGAAGCAGGTAGGCCACCTCCCCGAAAAGGATCTTTTCGTCCGCCAGCTCGTCGATCGGGTAGCCGCGAAACAAGAGCTTGCCCTGGTCGATACAGCAGACACTCGTCTCGCCCGCGATAACGCCTTCCAGTCCGGGTTTTGCAACGTCGACGCTCATCGTGTTTCTCCTGAGCCGCTCACGGCTAGGTTTTTTCTCGTTTCCGCGAAGTGTCGCCCCAATCGTAGGGAGACCCGACCGAGTCAACGGATCCTTCCGTCGAGTCTGGTCACCCTGTGGGAGCCTGCACGTCGTATTCCAACAGGTCGTATAACTCCTGCCGCGTCTGCATCCGGTCGACGATGGACCGCTGCGATCGTTGCGTCTGGATCACACGCAGCGCCTCCTGCGCAGCTTTCATGACCACCCGCTGCAACGTGACCGGGAAGATGACGATATTGTAACCTGCATCGCCGCATTCGTCCGCGCTCAATAGCGGAGATTTCCCGAATTCGGTCATGTTGGCCAGCAAAATGGTGTCCACGTCCCGCGAAAACCGCTCGAATTCCTCACGAGTCTCCAGCGCTTCGGGGAAAATCCCGTCCGCACCGGCGGCGAGATAGGCGTGGGCACGTTTCACAGCCTCATCGTACCCAACCACGCCCCGGGCGTCGGTACGGGCAATTAGCAGGAAATCCGGGCTGGTCTTGGCCTCCGCCGCGGCAACGATCTTCTCGCAGAATTCCTCCTGCGGCACAAGACGCTTGCCGGAGAGGTGCCCACAGCGTTTGGGAAACTCCTGGTCCTCCAGGTGGATTCCGCTGACCCCGACCGCCTCCAGTGTGCGAACGGTACGCGCGGCATTGTCCGGGCCGCCGTAGCCGGTATCCGCGTCGAACAGGATCGGGCCGGACGTCACACACGCAATCGCATCGGCGTGATCGCGGGCTTCCGTCAGCGTCATCAGTCCGACGTCAGGGACGCCGCCGACGGAATTGGCCAGGACCGCTCCGGAGAGGTAGCACCCCGCGAAGCCCTCCCGCTCGATCATTCGGGCGCTCAGCGCATTAAACGCGCCGGGGAGCATAACAACTCCCGACGAAATCAGCTCGCGAAACCGCGCGGACCGCTGGGCCGGTGCAACCATCAATACCTCCCGCAACGCCCGTAGTGAACGGGCGACAGAGCGGTATTCTCCCCGAAAACACGCCTCTCGGCAAGCGCGCGACGCGACCTAAACGTCGCGCAAAGTGGGCGGCGGGCGCCTAGGCGTCACCGTAACCGGTCGGCGGCGATACATAGGAACGAAACTTCGTTTGCTGAAAAGGAAGCGTCATGCGTCGCTCGCCAACCACGATCACCAAGACGGTGCGAAGCAGGATCGAGACATCGAGCATGAAACCGCAGCGGCGCACGTAGGCGATGTCGAACAAGATGCGCTCGTCCCAGGGAACCATTGAATTTCCATAGACCTGAGCGAGGCCGGTGATTCCCGGTCGAACCAGCAGGCGTTGCCTGCGGAAGTCGTCGTAGGCGGCCACCTGGTCGGGCAGCGTCGGCCGCGGGCCTATCAGTGACATCGTTCCGCCCAACACGTTGATCAACTGCGCCAGCTCGTCGATCTTGAGCCTTCGCATGATCCGCCCGACCGACGTAATCTCCGGGTGATCGAGCGGAACGATTTCCTTGGGATCCGGAATCCGTCCTCCGCGCATGGTGCGAAACTTCACCAACCGAAACGGCTTGCCGCGTAAACCGGAGCGTTCCTGAACAAACAGCAGCGGCCCGCGGCTTGTCAGCTTGACGAGCACGATCGTGATCAGAAGCACGGGAGATAGCACAATAACCAATATCACGCTACCGAGTATGTCGCACGCACGCTTCAGCCCGCGTGCCCAAATGGTACCCGACGTTACGCCCATCTGGTGCATCGTCGTCCTCGAAACCTACCGTATCGCGCCCGTTCAAAGCAGCTCGTGTTAAATCACGCACCGATTGACGGGTTTTCCCGAGCCACCACCCATCAAATGCCGCGTGACGGAGCACTAGCCCGCGCGGAACAGCGATCATAGGAACTGGACTCAACCTGTCGAGATCGCGCGCAACTCAGGCGAAGGTAGCGCCGAGTGGACAATCGCCCGACGCCTGACTATCGTGCCGCGCAGCGGCGAATGAGGCCGGCCGAGACGCAATATGGGCAAACCAATGATCCAGCGGGTGGCATACGGCACGCTGGCGATCACCACGCTCGTGCTGCTCTTCGTGCTGGATGCTGAGATCGCCAAGTGGGCGGGCGGTCAGGAGTGCGGCCTACGCTTACGACTCGGTCCGGGTCCGGACGGCTGGTTCGGGGATCTTCTTCACCACGGCAGTGTCGTCCCGCTCCTGTTGCTCGCGGTCTCGCTGCGCGGCGCCGTCGAGATGCGCCGCATGGCGGTGGCCAAGGCCATCCGCATACATGCCACGTTCGCTTTCGTCATGGTTTCGCTCATCGTCGCGACGCCGTGGCTTTGTGCATCCGGGATCTTCGGCGACGGGATAGCGGCGCAAGAGGGGCTTTACTGGCCTCTTGTCTGGCTAGCCGTAACCGTCGCGGGCGCAGGGAGTCTGCAGGTGCTTCGCGGTGACCCGACGGATGCCTTCCGCGACACCGGCACGACGATCATGCTCGTGGTTTATGTGGGGTTTCTAACCTCTTTCGGCGTGATGCTCAGGAGCGGGATCGACACGCCCCATCAGGAGGGTGTGTGGTTGCTTCTGATTACCGTACTGGTCACCAAGGCATCGGACATCGGGGCCTATTTTGTGGGCTCTGCCATCGGACGTCACAAGCTCAGTCCCGGCATAAGCCCGGGCAAGTCGGTCGAGGGGGCGATCGGTGGGCTTCTCGCCAGTGCGATGACGGCGGTCGCCTTCGCCTCCGCTGTTTCCGTCCTGAAGACCCTTCACGCACCCGAAGGCGCGGTCCTCTTCGCTGACGAGCTCACGCGGTCCTTCAGAATGCAGGCCGCGGCAGGAGATTCGTCCCCGATTCTACGGGCCGTCATTTTCGGCGTCGCGATGTCCGTCGCGGGTCAACTCGGCGACTTATTCGAGTCTTGCTTGAAACGGGACGCTGGCAGTAAAGATTCGGGTAGGATCATGCCGCAGTATGGCGGTATACTTGATCTGATTGACAGCCCCGTCTTCTCCATGCCTGTGGCGTGGTTTCTTCTGACGGCGGTTTGGCACGTGGTTTAGCGTGCGGGGGTTGGGTTGGGAGGCGGCGGGCCCCGAGGCAGACGGCGAGTGACCGCTACGCGGGGCGGCTCGGAAAACGACACTTGGAAATCACCATTCCGATCGAGGATCCGTCGCGCCGTGCGGCGCTTTACGGAACGGCGGATCGCAACCTGCGCCTTATCCGCGCGGCGTTCGACGTTCGGATCAGCGCGCGCGACAATCAGGTCCGCGTCAGCGGTGAACACGAAGCCGTCCAGCGTGCCGTACGTGTGGTCGAAAACCTCCAGCGATGCCTTCGAAGCCGACCCGACATTACGGACGAACTCGTTGACGAAGCGATCCGAAACGCATCGACGGTCGACGATACCTCGGACGGGTTTGCTGTTGATGTATTCTTGGGCAAGACAACAATCAAACCACGCACGGAAGGTCAAAAGCAATATCTCCGTGGCATGCTCGAAAACGATCTAACATTTTGTCTGGGACCGGCGGGTACGGGTAAGACATACCTCGCGGTCGCCGTGGCCGTATCGCTCTTGAAAGCGGGGAAGATCAAGCGGATCGTTCTGGCGCGCCCGGCGGTCGAAGCAGGCGAAAAGCTAGGGTACCTTCCCGGCGATTTGGAAGCCAAGGTAAGCCCTTACCTTCGACCCCTATTCGACGCCATGAACGACATGATGGCCTACGAGCAGCTTCGGCGCTTCATGCAAAGCGACGTCATCGAAGTTGTCCCCCTCGCGTTCATGCGCGGGCGAACGCTTAATAACGCAGCGATCATTTTGGACGAGGCACAGAACGCCACCGCCGGACAAATGTTGATGTTTCTGACGCGGCTAGGCCACCATAGCAAGATGGTGATCACAGGCGACGACAGCCAGAGCGACCTTGACGCAAACTTGCCGAGCGGCTTCATCGACGCGTCCAAGCGGCTCGAGGGCGTCGAAGGCGTGGCGACCGTTCGCTTGTCGAGGTCGGACATCGTACGCCATCCGCTGGTGCAGAGGATCGTCGAGGCGTATGGACGCGATACAAACAACGTCCGATAATGGAGAGGCGGCACAGCAGCCGGCGCGGCGACGGCGTTCCGGTGCGGGTGGGCAGCCCGCGCAGCCGATAGGCGCTGGTCGCCGCAGCAGCGAGCTCCTATCGGGCCTGTTTCGACGGCTCAGCGAATTCTAAATGTTCGGATGGATCTCCAGACGAGGCGGTAAGAGGAGCCAGCTGCGCGAAGTCCGCACGCGTAGCGGACCCAACGGATTTGCCCCCCTGGTGGGTCGCCTGTTCTGCTGGCCGACCGTTTTTGGGGTGGTTTTCGTCGGCGGCGCAGTAGCCATCGTTTTGATGGGCGAAATGGCCACCGACTTCGCCGTCGGTCAGCGGATCGACTCCCCGGTCTACGCGAAGGTCGGGTTTCAGGTTCTCGACCCGGTACGAACCTCGGCCGATCGGCAGGCGGCGCGTGCCAAGACGCCCAGCCATTACACGCTCAACACGCCGGCGCTAACCTTCGACAGAATCCGCGCGGACCTGATGCGCCTTTACCAAGCCGCAGTCGACGCGGATGCCTATGAAGCATTCGAATCGGCGATGCAGGAGTTGACCTGGCCTGCAGATCGCAACGCCTACAACCGACTGCGAACGTTGGTAGACCTTGCCGACGACACCGGGAGAGTGCAACTCCAGAGTTGGGTCGCCAAGCTGCCTCTAGAAAGCCAATACGTCGTGCGTAATCTTGCGCGCGAGAATCGCGAGCCGGCAAGTCTGGCGGACTACATTCTTCTGGAAACACCCGGCGCTGACGACGACGTGCCAATCGTGACCCAGATTCCCCACGCAGAGCTCGTCGCCCAGGGCAACGATCGAGCGCTGCAGGGAATTGCGAATTACGTTGCGCGCCGCCTGCCGGCGTACGAGCTCCGCCCGGTTGTCGAGGCAATCGTGCTGGCGGCGTACCGGGAGCAGCCCACCGTCGTATTCGAGCAGACGCGCACGGTCGAAGCGATGCAGGCCGATGAGGAAGCGACGCCCGAGGCGATGACGACGTATGAAGTGGGCAAGGCGTTTGTGAATCCCGGCGTGCTCGACACGAAGGGTGCGGCGCTGATGACGGCACATCACGGCTCCGTGCTCGACTTCCTGCGTCAAAACACCCCTGAGGCGTCAAAGCTTCGTCGCGAACGTGCGCTGCAACGCGTCGGCCTGGTGACGCTCGTCGTGTTACTCACCACCGGACTGCTCGCGTACACGCGAGTTTACGAGAAAAACCTTCTACTTTCCCGGACGCGGGCGACGGCCTTCATAACGCTGCTGTTGGGCACGATGCTGGCATGCTGGGCGATCGATCTGCGCTGGCCCCACTACCCTGAATTGCTCGTGATTCCGATCCTTATGGCCGCGAGCATTCTGGGAATTGTCTATCCACGACGCTTTGCAATCGGCGTCATGTCGATGGTAACGATTCTGGTGCTGATCGTTATCCGCGGCCAAATGACGGTTCTACTGACGCTGCTGACCGGCATTGCCGTCGCCGTGTATCAGCTCGACGAGATTCGTCATCGCACGAAGCTCATCCGCGTGGGTCTGCTGACGGCGGCCGCAATCATGACCGCATCGGGGGCGGGAAGTCTGTTGGATGGACGGACGCCCGAACTCGTGTTGCAAAGTGCGTTGTACTCCGGAGGGTGTGCGTTGGCGGCGGCGTTCTTTGTGTCCGGTCTGCTTCCCTTCGTTGAGCGGCTGTTTCAGACGGCAACGTCGCTTACGCTCCTCGAATGGCGTGATCCAACGCGTCCTTTGCTACAACTCTTAGCGCGAGAGGCGCCGGGAACGTACAACCACAGCCTCGTACTGGGGACGCTGGCTGAGGCGGCCTGCGGGCGGATCGGGGCGGACGGGCTGTTGGCCCAGGTCGGCGCGCTCTATCACGACATAGGTAAGATTCACCGACCAGCCTACTTCGCCGAGAACCAGGAAGGTCGCATCAGTCGCCACGAAAACTTGTCGCCAACGATGAGCCTTTTGATTATCCTGGGACACGTTAAGGACGGGCTGGAGATGGCGCGGCAGTACAAACTCCCGCGAACTCTCCATCAGTTCATCGGTGAGCATCATGGCACGACCGTGGTGCGGTATTTCCACCGTGTCGCCAGTGACAAGCAGCCTCAGATCGCCAGCGGGCGCCACGATCGTGAGATCTCTGAGGTGGACTTCCGGTACGGCGGGCCCAAGCCGCGGTCGCGCGAGGCGGCTGTGCTCATGCTCTGCGACGGGGTCGAAGGCGCCGTCCGCGCGCTCAGCGAACCGACGGTAGGGCGAATAGAGAGCACGGTACAGACAATCGTCTCCGACCGGTTGAACGATGGACAGTTCGACGAATGCGATATTACGCTTCGAGAGATTCGGCTTGTTGAAGAATCCCTCGTAAAAACACTCTGCAGCATATACCATGGGCGCGTGGCCTATCCCAAGGCTTCTAAAGCGGAAGAGGAGAGCCAGGAGCCCAAACGACTGAGCGTCTGAAACCGCGGCGCGCACGGGCCGCGGACGAACGGTATCCATGGACGACGACCCACCGTACGAAATCACGATCACGCCGTTTGACGGTGACACTACCGTGAGTACGCAACCGCTGCGCGGCGCCGTCGTGGCAACGCTTCGGCGTCATGACAAGACGGCGGCGCAAATCAACGTCGCCCTGGTGGGTGATAAGTCGATGGCCCGGCTGAACCGAGCGTACCTCAATCACGACGGGCCCACTGACGTTTTGACGTACAATCTTCGTGAGCCGTCGGACGATACTGACGTCATCGATGGGGAGATCGTCGTCTCCGTCGATACCGCGATGAGAGAGGCTTTACGCCGTGGGCACAGCGTAGATGCTGAGCTGGCGTTGTACGCGGCGCACGGGGTGCTTCACTTGCTCGGGTATAACGACGACAAGGAAGAGTCCGCAGCGAAGATGCACGCGATGGAGGATGAAATCCTGGAGTCGATCGGAATCGGCGCGATCTACGGCAATCGGGAGAAGTGATCGCCGGTGACGCTGGACGGCGGCTGAAGGGCACGCCCCTAGACGAGATGGGCGGAGTTTTCGCATGTGGGGCACGCAGAGAAGCCCGCATCAGCGATAAAATACGTTCGGCTCTGCAATGAGGACGTTCGGTGGTTAGCTGGGAACTGGGTGCCGGGCTTGTATCGCTCGTATCCGTTACACTTTTTTCAACGCTCAACGTCGCGTTGCGCCTGCCGTCGCGTGGACGGATCGCCGATCAGTTCGAGCGTTGGGGGCGACAGGCGGCGTTCGAACGTTTTGTGGCCACGCGCCATCGCTTCATGTTGACCACTGCGCTGCTGCGCTCCACGGGCGTGCTCGTGCTGCTCGCTACGGCGCTGTTCATCTCGCTCGACGGCGAGCGTGAAATCATTCCGTTGCGCATCGCCGTGGCATGCGTGACTTCGTGGGCGATGGTGCTGATCTTCGCGATCGCCATTCCCAACGCGTGGGCAAAGTATTCGGGTGAGTGGCTAATCGTCCGCTGCCTACCGCTGCTTTCACTCGCCGATTTTCTGTGTCGCCCCGCCATCATCGTGGCCGAGCTGTTCGATCCGCTCGTCCGCCGCTTGGCGGGTGCTCCGGTACGCGACGCGAAATCGTTCGCGGACGAACTGGAACAGGAAATACTCAGCTTTGTGAGTGAGGGCGAGATTCACGGGGCGGTCGACGAAGAAGAAAAGGAGATGATCGAATCGGTCTTCGAGCTCGGCGACATGCGGGCCGAAGAGATCATGACGCCGCGAACGGAGGTCATCGCCATCCCCGTCGACACGGGTCTCGATCAAGTCCTCGAAACGATTCGCACCAAAGGCCCGTCGCGCATTCCCGTCTACGAAGGGAACATCGACACGATCCTCGGCGTGCTATACGCCAAGGATCTATTGGGGCGCGATGCAGACGCACCGTTTGACATACGCGAAATCATGCGGAAGCCGCTGTTTATCCCCGAGTCCAAGCCGGTCCCCGAACTGTTGCGAGAGCTTCAGGCGCGAAGAGTTCACATGGCTATCGTCCTGGACGAGTACGGTGGAACAGCGGGTCTTGTGACGCTTGAGGACATTCTCGAGGAGCTGGTCGGCGAGCTCGCGGACGAGTACGAAACCGAAACAACAGTGGGCGTCAAGAAGATCGACGAGTTCACCTACGAAGTTGACGCGCGGATGCGCATCGATGATCTGAGCGATGAGCTGAACATCGATCTTCCCGACGACAAGGACTACGAGACGATCGGCGGATTTGTGTTCAGTACACTCGGTAAAATTCCCCAAGCCGGTGAGTCCTGTACGCACGAGAACATCGCCATACAGGTGATCGCGGCGGAGCCGCGCCGCATCACGCGTGTGCGGGTGAAGATCACGCCGCCCGCCCAACCCAACCACGTCGAGCCTTAACGGGTCCACAGGATCGAGGCCGATCGGTGCGGCAGCAAGCCTGAATCCCGTTTCCGTAAAGGTCGCTGGACCTTTCTGCTCCCCTCGGACCTTTCTGCTCCCCTCGTTGGCAAGGGCGAACAAAAATGGGACGACCCGGGAATATGACATAAGACAACCTTTTTGCGAAGCGTTGGCGGTTCTGCCGGCGCGCTTTTACCGTCATACGTATCCCCACTCGTGGACGGTACGCAAAACGTCCCGCTGTTCGACAATTCCCACGACGTTGCGCGAGCCCTCGCACTCGACTACAGGTAGCGATCCGACGTCTCCGTCCTGGAACGCGCGAAGAAGTTCGTCAAGGGGCATGTCGGCTGGGACGGCGTCGGTCGCGGGGCTCGCAACGTCGACGGCCGTGATCAGCTTGGCCAACAAGGGGTCGTAAATGACTCCGCGAATGTCACTGAAGTGAATGACGCCCACGAGCTCCTTGTTCTCGTCGACGACGGGAAAATGGTTGAAGCGGGAGTGCTCGATGAAACCCAATACGTCCGTGAAATTGGCGCTGGCGGGGATGCACTTGACGTTAGCGCGCATGACGTGCCGAACCTGGAGCGGGTCGTCGCCGCCGCGCGCCGCTCGATGCCCCAGGCCGACGGTCCGCAACAGAGCATGCCACGTCAGGGCGATGACCGAGAGCGTTCCCAACGATTCCGTGCCGCCGCGGCGAAGTAGCGTAACGGCTTTGACCTCGCCGGCTTGCTTGGCGACCCATTTTGTGAGAAGCGGGCCGCACACTTCAAATATCACGATCGAACCCAGCGCCACCGTTACGAAACGCTTCGCCCAGGGATCGTGCCAGTAAGTTTCCACAAAGTCCGCCAATCCGATGACGACGGCCGCCTGACACAACAGCGCTGCGCCGACCGAGGATCGTAGTTCGCCACGCGATCCGGACCACCGAATGCCGAGATAAGTTCCAAGCACCTTGCCGATGATCCGACAAACCACGTACGAGGCTCCGACCAGGTGCAGGCCAGCCAGGTCGCCGACGTGAAGTTTAAAGCCAGCCATCGCGAAGAACCCCACCAGAATCGGACGACTCATGAGCTGCAAGGGCTCATCGAGGCGGTTGGGATCGATCGCTACATTGGCGAACGTCGCGCCCATAAAGATAGCGGTGGGGAGGAAGTTGTAAGAGACCTGGTGATGCTCCAACAACCAGCCTTCACCGGCACCGACGACCATCAGCGTTGCAACGAGAATCAAAAGCGTGTCGCCGTGCGACAGCTTCGCGTGGGCGAAGCTCAAGGTCAGTCCCAACAGAACGCCTAGGGCGCCGCTTCCCAATGTGATCGCCAGAAGACGTAGCCCTATTGACTGCGACTCCCCCCCCGCCTGTGCCACGACACCGGCGACGACCAGCAGTGAAAACGCGATGTGAAACATAACGATGCAAAGGATGTTGTTCAGCCCGGTCAGGCTGAGAATCATGTCCGTGACCGGTCCTTTCGCGTCATACTCACGCAGCACCACGAGCGTAGCCGCAGGTGCCGTAGCCATGGATGCCAATCCGAGAAGCAGCGCAAAAGCGAACACCGTCGACGTGGCCGTGTCACCACGAACCCACATCGCCGCGGCAAACGTACCCAGAAACACAAGCACAAAGGTCAGACCGGTCTCGCTCAGAGCGATCCTGGTAACCGTGCCGCAGATGGCCTTGAGGTGACGTGTCTCGAAAACGCCGCCGATGGAGAACAAAATGACGCCGAGTCCCAGGTTGGTAACGACGCCGAGGGTTCGACCTACTTCGTTGAGCTGCGCTTCGGCGGGGCTGCCCGCTTCGATTTTCAGCGCTCGGTACAACGCAAGTTTCAGGGCGACGCCGGCAGCGAGATAACCAACGACACGCGGAACGCGAACGGTGTGGGCGACGTATCCGCCGACGATCGCGGCGCCGAGCATGAGCCCGAACAAAAGCCCCGGACCGGGAATGACCGCCAGCGTCGAAGCGAGTTGTGCGGACGCGGTCTCGATGGGCTTTTCTCCGAACGCATCCGACCCAAAGTTGCGGCGGGCGCAACCCGTCGGGAACCGGCAATACCGATCCTTGAGGGATTCAGACGGTCGTCGCTGAGCGGCGAGCGCCGCATCGCTTGCTACGTTGCGCCGCGTTTAGTATACCACGCCACACCCGACACCGCGCGGCTTGGTCCACGCGGCACTTCCTGGTTGGATTTCGAGAAGTCGTTCTTCAGAACCGAGGCCGAAAAGAAGCGGTCGGAGTCTTCCCCAACGCGCCCTCCAGACCGACATCGACGAGATAGTCGATGTGTCGCTAAAAACGTCGCTGCTACTTTGTGTGCCAACGCGTCAACCGCGTCGGGCGATCGGTCATGAAGAACAGATCGAGGTCATCAGCCAGGAGGCGGCGATCATGACTGGTGCCACGCAAGACCCGTGCGTGGTGCTCAGCGGGGGTCTCGCCTGTGGTGACCTGCTCAGAGTGGGGGTAGTGCAACCGCGTTCGCGTCGCCGGGGAGCAGCCGGTGGCCAAGATCGCGCCCAGGGCGCAGAGTGCAAGAGTACGTCCAAGGGTGCGTAGCATCGTCGGCAACATCCTTTCCCGGTTCGGAAATCCTCGCGGGCCTGGCAGGAGGCTGATGGCCCGTTTACGTCTGCCACGAAACTATAAGGCGGACGCCGCACAAGTCAAGTCCTCTACGCCTCGGTACAGGTCAACAACAGGGCCCAGGAAGCAGGCAAGAACGCCGCCACACCGATGGATCGCTGCGTACGTCACTTCCACCCCTTCTGCGTCCGCACGGTCTCGATCTGCACGTAGTCGTGATGGGTACCGGTGTTCATGCCGGGACAGAGCGTCTCGTGAGTGGCGTCCCACGCGACCTTGGAGCGGAGGTTGTCGTTCCAGAAAGGCCAGGTGCGGCACTGCAACGGCCGGACGGGATAGATCGAGCACGTCCCCTTGCCCTTCTCGCGTTTAAGGAAGATGCAATCGCCGTCAGGCCTTTCGGTCAAGCTGTACCGCAAACCTACGCGGCGGACGTGTTTGGAATCGAGCCAGCCGTCCGACCGGCCCAGAAACTCCGAGATGCGCCCGATCTCCTCCTTGGTCGCCCACACGTATCCGGGTGATCCGCTGCAACAGTTTCCGCACTGCGTGCAGGAGAACTTCAGGCCGTCACGATACCACTTGGTCTTGGACACTCCGATAACGCCTCCACCCGACCGGCGAACCGCCAGCGCCCGCGACTAAGGCGCCGAATCAGTCGCTAACGTCCGCATATCGTAGGCTGCGGATGCGTCGCGGTCGAGTCGCCTGCGACAGGTCGAGTCACGCATGAAACGTGACGAAGACGAATAGGAGCTACGGATTCGCCGGAAGTTTGTTAGCGGACGTTCCATGCTCCGCCCGAGGCGATCGGCGGCGGAGTGTCGCGGACGTGTCGCATTCGCTGCGTGAAGAAGGGATTGAGTCTTGATCCATCGCAACGGACTCGTCTGGGTCGCCATGTTCGCGGTGATCGCGTTGATGTTCCTGCAACTGCCGCCTATGGCGGCGAAGCAGGACTCGGTCTACCACACCTACAGCGCACTTGTGGAAGTCGACGCTCTTGCGAGGCAGAAGTTCGTCGTTCCCATCGAAGGCGACAAGCTGGTGGACGGCGCGATTCGCGGCATGATGTACCAGCTCGATCCCTATAGCGGATACATCGCCCCGGACGAGCTCGCCGCTTTCGATCGAAGAAACAAGGGCGTGTTCATCGGTGTAGGTATCGAACTGGGAATGCGAGCAGGTAAGCCCATCGTCATCGCACCGATCGACGGAAGTCCCGCCGCAAAAGCTGGCGTTCGCGCGGGCGACGTGATGATTGCGATTGACGGAAAGATCTTGCAAGATCGTGCGGTCTTCGACATCGAGGAAATGCTCGTCGGACGCGCGGGAACCCCGGTGACGGTCACCGTTCGCCGCGTCGCAGAAACCGCCCACGTTACGATTGAGATGGTTCGCGGGCCGGTCAGCGTCTCCAGCGTACGCGGCTTTCGCCGACTGGAGGGTGGAACGTGGGATTTCATGCTCGAACCCGAAACGCGAATCGGATACATTCGCGTGAGCAGCTTCCGTGAGAACACACAACGGGACTTCGCGCGGGCGCTTTCAGAACTCCTCAAGGGCGGGGCGCGGGCACTGATCCTCGATCTGCGCTTCAATCCCGGCGGACTGATGGAACAAGCGATCGAAATGGTGGACCGGTTCGTCGACAGTGGCGTGATCCTCTCAACGGTTACGCGCCGACGAGCGGTCGATGAATACCGGGCGAAGTCGCCTGACACAGCCGACGAGATCGCCATCGTTGTGCTCATCCACGGAAGCTCCGCCAGCTCTGCGGAGATCGTCGCGGGGTCGTTGCAAGCACTGGGACGGGCGGTCGTCGTCGGCGAGCGAAGCTTCGGCAAGGGTAGCGTACAGCACATGATCCGGCTCACGGGACACCGAAGCGCGATCAAGCTCACCGTCGCCTACTACCGCCTGCCGGACGGACGAATCATTCATCGTACCGCCGAAAACTCCGCCAGCGACGCCTGGGGCATCCTACCCGATGTCGAGGTCGTGCTTTCCAGTGACGAAGTACGGGCACTGCAGGCATCACGCCACGCGCTCGATACAGCCGGTCCGGCCTTGGCGCAAGACCGCGATCACCCGGAGGCGACGGCCTCGGGATACACGCGTGAACTCATACGCGACCGCCAGCTCAGCGAAGCGATCCGCCAGGCGCGCGATCTGCTGGCCGGTCGAACCGCGCCCACCCGATTGAGCAAGCACGCCACGACTTATCGGAACCAGCCGTAATCACCCACAACCGCACCGCTGTCGCCCTGATGCCGATAAAGCAGGGGTTCTGCGCGCCTGCGGAGGGTACCCGCCGCTGCGCCGGCGATAGGACCGCCGTCAACCCGGTCGGGACGGACTCGCAACAATGCTTTTCAACAGCGCCGCATTCGCTCTCTTTCTGCCGATGATGCTGGCCGTCTACTGGCAGCTGCAGGGTTCGTCGCGGCGGTGGGCGCTTCTGGTCGGCAGCTACTTCTTCTACGCATGGTGGGATTGGCGTTTCACCGGACTGCTCATCTTGAGCACGCTGGTAGATTTTCACTGCGCCCGGGCGATGACGGATGATTGTCCGAAAGTGCGTCGAAAAAGATTGCTGGCCACGAGCATCGTCACCAACCTGGGCATCCTCGCAACATTCAAGTACTTCAACTTCTTCCGCGACTCGGCGGATGCGTTGCTCGCAGGGCTGGGTGTATCGACGTCCTTACCGATGTTTGACGTCGCGCTTCCGATGGGAATATCTTTCTACACGTTTCAGACCATGTCCTATACGATCGATGTGTACCGTGGCGCCAAGTCCGAACACGTTCTTCGAGACTTTGCGATCTTCGTGGCGTGTTTTCCGCAACTCGTCGCCGGACCGATCGTGCGAGCCAAAGAACTGTTGCCGCAGATCAAGGCCGACCGCCGGTTCGCGGACGTCGATCTTTCCGCCGGCGTCTACCGCATCTTCCGTGGTCTGTTCAAGAAAATGGTCGTCGCCGACACGCTCGCGCTGTACGTCGACATGGTCTTCGCCGATCCGGCCGGTTTTCCCGGTCTGTCGGCGTGGATCGCGATGTACGCCTACGCCTTTCAGATTTACATGGATTTCTCCGGTTATACGGATGTCGCACTCGGCGTGGGACAGCTCCTGGGGCTGAAACTGCCGGAGAACTTTAACCGACCCTATCTCGCGGCATCGCCGTCGCAGTTCTGGCGGCGGTGGCACATCACGCTCTCGACATGGCTTCGCGACTATCTTTACATCCCACTGGGCGGATCGCGTCTGTCACGCCTTCTAACGATGCGAAACGTGGTGATTACCATGACGCTGGGTGGCTTGTGGCATGGCGCCGCGTGGACCTTCGTCGCCTGGGGCGTGTATCACGCTGTGCTGTTGATCGGTGAGCGCGTCTGGACGTGGGTCCGTGGCGAGGGCGAGCGTCCGCCCCTGCCCGTCGCGTACCGCACCTTGAAAGTCCTGGGGATGTTCCACCTGACTTGTATGGGGTGGCTGTTGTTTCGCGCACCGGACTGGACGACCGTCGCCTCGATGCTCCACAGTCTGAGCGATTTCTCGGCGCAGCCGGTGTACGGCAAGCGAATCCTGCTCATCGTCGCCGCCTGCGCCCTCGCCCACGTACTACCGTCTGCCAAAACGCTCGGTCGGCGATTCGCTCAACTACCGGCGATCAGCCAGGGAGCTCTGGCGGCTACGTGCATGTGGACGCTCGTTCTTCTTGGACCCGCGCGCAGCCCGTTCATTTACTTTCAGTTCTAAGGGAGGCCGGATGAACCGCCGAGCAAACGACATCACAACAAACATACGTCGCCTGGCGCTAATGGCGTTGGGCTTTGCGCTCGTGTTCGTGATCGGCGATCAGGTTCTCGGACGCGTCGCATGGACCGACATTTACGGCACACGCAACGGATCGCTCTGGAAGTGGGACTTGTTCAACCGCTGCGATCGGACGCCGGATGTGGTGTTCATCGGCACGTCACAAACCCTTTTCGCCGTCAGCCCCGCCGTCATCGATTCGGCGGCGGCTCGACTCACCGGCCGCGACGTCACGAGCCTCAACATGTCGTCCGCTGGCGCGAGCGCCCTGACGCAGTACCTTCTCACCCGGCGTATCGTCGAAAGCGGAAAGCTCCCGCGCATAGTCTACCTGGAAATCGCCCCCGGCAGTGTGGACGTTTCGCTCGTGGATTGGTTGGCCAGCGGTCTGCGGGCGTTGGGCGAGGCGCGGGATCTACCGCTCGCCGCCTCCGTAGGAGGTGCTCTTTTCTGGGAGACGCTGCGAACGTGCGCACTGCGAAGCTACCATCGCTGGGATGACGTTCGACTCATGGTGGGACGATTGGCCATCGGTGCGCCCGTCAACCCTAACACGAAGTACCAGCGTAGTCCCAAGGGATGGGCCCGGCGGATGGGTCAAATCAAGACGACACGCGACGTAACCAACGCGGGCGATTACGATCCATCGGGGGTGCGGTATGCGGGATTGCAGGCGAACAGCGTCAACACGCTCGCCCTGCGTCGAACGATCGATTTGCTTGAAGCGGCCGGCGTAGAGGTACGCCTGCTGGAGATTCCGGTCGCCTCCATTGCGGCACCTTGGGACCGTCCTGCGGGCAACGCACCCTATCAGGCGGTGATCCAAGAGGTAACAGCCGGACGCTGCAACCCGATCGTTCGACCGCCGCCGGACCTGGTCGACGACGAAGACTTCTTCGATCCCGCGCACATGAACGGTTCCGGAGCGGAGAAGTTCTCGCAGTGGCTTTCGCAAGACGTGGCGCATGCGTTGCGACGGATCAGTCTAAGACGCGACGACCCAGCCCAGCGCCTTAAGAAGCTGGAAGATTCCCAGGCCGGCGGTGACGAGGACGACCGCCCCGCCGAGGACGTTGGCTAGCACACCGTTGGCATAGCCTCGCATCAACACCTTTCGATTCACGACGAAAATAAGAAACACCGCGATGATCGGAAGCAGCACGCCGTTGGCTGCCTGCGCGAAAAGAATCGCTTGGATCGGCTTATCACCGACGAACGCGAGCACCGTTCCGATCAGTACGATCGCCATCCACACGCTGCGGAACCGCCGGGAACGACGGTCACGGTCCCAACCCAGCACACCGGCCGTCGCATAGGCTGCGGCGAGCGGAGCCGTTACGGCACTGGTTACGCCCGCAGCGACGAGGCCCGCCGCGAACAACGGTCGCGCCGTCGTTCCAAAGAGGGGGCCGAGCTGGTCGGCCATCGCACCCACGGACTCGATGTCGCTTCCCTTCTCAAACAGCGTCGCCGCCGTCGCCAGAATGGCGGCGGTGACGGCCCCGCCGATCGCTATGGAAAATCCCGTGTCCCAACGAACCGCCCGAAGCGTGGCCTGCGGATCGTCGACGGCCTCCCACTTCGCTCGCACCGCGCTGGCGTGCAGAAACAAATTGTAGGGAACCACGGTCGTTCCGATCAGAGCGACGATCGTAAACAGAGATCCCGTGGGGAATCGAGGCGTGACCAAGCCGCGGGCAAGTTCCGTGACGTCTGGCCGAACGATCACGGCCGTCGTGACGAACGCGGCGCTCATCAACGCGACGAGCACGATCAGGCCCCGTTCCAGCCGTCGGTAGCTTCCCAACGACAGCAGCGTCATCGCGGCCGCACCGACGAGCAGCGACCAAACACGCCGATCGACACTCGTCACGGATTCCAGCGCCATGGCAGCGCCGGCGATGTTGCCCATCTCGTACGCGGCGTTGCCGAATGCGATGGCGATCACAACAACGGCAACGGCGATAAGGCGGAGGGTCCGGTTGGTCAGCGACGCTCGCAGCGCTTCGCCCAGTTCCATCCGCGCAACGGCGCCGACCCGGGCAGCCATCTCCTGCAAAATGATCGTCGCCAGCGTTGAAAAAAGTACGGCCCAAAGAAGTGCGAACCCGAAACGCGCCCCGGCGATGCTCGCAGTCGTTACGGTCCCGGGGCCGATGAACGCCCCGATGCCGGC
>JADFRO010000301.1 GCA_022561255.1 Planctomycetota bacterium
CCCCGCTGTCAGCTAGCGCGACAAGCCGATCCATCCCCCTGCGCACGTTGTCCCAATCTTCGGGACGATGCTTCCAGATGCCGATCTTGGGATGGTCCGTGTCGCCGACGTTCTCACCCTCGTTGGCCAACTCCTCGAACAGTTTCTCGCCCGGTCGCTTCCCGGTAAAGGCGATTTCGATGTCAATGTCGGGTCGAAGCCCGCTCAGCGTAATCATGTCACGAGCGAGGTCGATGATCTTCACCGGATCACCCATCTGAAGCATGTAAATCTCACCGCCCTGCCCCATCGTTCCCGCTTGCAGGACGAGCTGCGCGGCCTCCGGGATGGTCATGAAATAGCGCGTCATGTCCGGATGGGTCACCGTGATGGGTCCGCCTGCGGCGATCTGCCGCTTGAATATGGGGACAACGCTTCCGCTACTGCCGAGCACGTTGCCGAACCGCACCGTCACAAACTGCGCAGCGCTCCGTCCGGTCAAACCCTGAACGTACATCTCTGCGACGCGTTTCGTGCATCCCATGACACTCGTCGGGTTGACCGCCTTATCCGTCGAGATCATCACCATTTTGCTCACGCCCGCTTCAATACAGGCGTCTGCGACGGCTGCGGTTCCGGCGATGTTGTTCTTGATCGCTTCACCGGGATTCCCCTCCATCATCGGGACGTGTTTGTGTGCGGCCGCGTGGAACACACTCGACGGGTGCTCACTCGCGAAGATCGTCTTGAGCCTCATCCGGTCGGTGATGTCAGCGACGTAGGGAACCACCTGCAGGCCCGGATACGCTTGGCGAAGCTCGCGATCGATCTCAAACAGACTGTTTTCCGTTCGTTCGATGAGAATCAGACGCTGCGGTTTGAACGCGGCGATCTGGCGGCACATCTCCGAACCGATGCTGCCGCCCGCACCGGTAACGACCACACGTTTTCCAGCCAGCTCTCGGCCTATCTGCTCCGGGTCGAGTTGTACCTCCTCTCGGCCGAGTAAATCGTCGATGTCGACGTCGCGAATCTGACTGACCTGAACGCGCCCCTCGATCACGTCGGTAACGACCGGCATGGTACGGAACAGGACTCCGGTTCCGTGGCACTGCTCGACGATGGCGCGAATCCGCCTGGGCGTCGCCTTGGAAATCGCGATCAGGACTTCCTCGACGCCGTGCTTTTCGCACAGACGACGCAGGTCGAACGAGCGCCCGAGGATTTCCACGTCGTGAATCCGCCCGTGCAGCTCCGCGACATCGTCGTCCACGAATCCGACGCAGTTGTAATGACCGAGGCGGAGGATCTCACGGAGGACTGCCTCCCCGGGATCACCCGCTCCACAGATCAATACGCGAACGGGGTTGGCGGCGCGACGCGGCTGAATGTCTTCGTAATAAAAACGAACCAGAATCCGCGCCGTCGAGACAAACGCGATCGTGCAGGCCCAATCGAGCGAGAACACCGCCGATTGTCGCAGTGAGGGAAACGGTGACGTATCGATCAGCGTATGCCCGAAGAAGTGGCTCCACACATTTTCCAAGATGAAGTAGGCAGCCAGAAAGAAGAACGTTCCCGTCAGCGAAGCGCTAATCACACCGAACAAATCGCGTAGGCCGACGTAACGCCACGAACCTCGATATTGCCTCCAGAGGTGGAACACCAAGAGCTTGATGGGAACCGAGAGTGCAAGCAATGGAAGGAAGAAGTCGTAGAACCAGATGCGTACTTCGGTCCCCTGCCGAACGACGAAACGGAAATTGTACGCCAGGAGAAACGACGCGAAGAGACCCAGTGCAAAGAGGAGTCCATGCGCCGAAACGACAAGGAACATCCGATGACGGATGAACGCACGGGGAATGGCACCGCGCTGTATGGCTGCGTCGTGACTCACGTCCATGCTATGCTAAAGCCCGGCCGATGCCGCCATCGCACCATCAAAACGCCCCAAGAATCGTTCTCGTATTCTTCAAGAAGCTTAATCATCGCGAGGACCGCGCCCTCTACGGCTCGATCCGCGACGGCTCGGATGCCGATTGGGCGTCCTTCATCTTCGCCGGCCAATCGACGTACGGTCGTCCCTCCGCCGCCCGCGCAAGCGTCGTCGCCCCGCGGATCGCGTCGTCGCGGCGATCGATGTACCACAGAATAAAGATGTACGTTGCGGTTAGACCCGCCTTGTCGGCCATCTCAATCGAATCAACCTGCGCACCCGCCCGCGCACGCAATCGCTGAGCGATCGCAGGCGTTTCGTACCGCTCGATGATGTTGAGATCGTGCAGGAAGGGATTGTCGTCGCGTTCGTTGAGCGCTGCCATCAGCGTCGCAGCCGTGCGGATCGAATCGGTCGACGCGTAGCAAAAAATCTCGCCGATCCGCGATTCGAAATCGTCGTGGTCGAGCGTAAGCGCCGATTCGAAGGCCGACGCCGCCTGACGAAAACGCCCTTCGGAAAAGAGCAGCCACGCTTCGTTGCGTGTGGCGGCGTGCGATCTCGCCCTGCTTCGGTCGAGGCGCTGATAGAGCGTCGTCACCGGCTCGGGCAGCTCAGCACTCAAATCCCTCCGTACAAACGGCACACGAGCCAGCGAAGAGCGCAGGCTCATCATCGAACCGCTGCGTGCCAGGGCGCGGTGTACCGGCGCGTTGAGAGACGTCGCTTCGACAAGTGCATGTCGGCGGGCGAAGGCCGTTGCGATGCCGTCGGGCTCGGACCCGGTCATGCGCGGCCGAAATCCCCCGTACTGGCGGAACGAGAGACGCATGCGACTCGAGACTTCGGGAAGAACGGAAGGCGTAATCGCCTCGGAGAGAAGCGAGAGCGTCGACAATCCCAACAACTCCCCCGGCAGGGCGAACAACGCGGTGCCGCCGCGACGGTTGGTCCGTCGATTCTGCAACAGGAACGTTCCACGCTCCGCCTGCTCGGTCTCGCTTTGGAAGAGCCCCAAGGGGCGGCGCTCCGGAAGTCCGAATTGGGCGTTGCCGTACAAATCCGCCGGACTCAGCGCCGGGGCGAAGATCCCCTCATCTAAAGCCCTACGCTCACCTGAGACCTCACGCTGGGCACGAACGGACGCAGCGGTCGCGATCCACACCAGCAGCGCCATCGCGACGCCGACTCTGCGGACCAACCTCACTTGGCGAACGAACTCCATCGGTAAGCCTCGGCGGGTAGACGCGACTCGCGCGCCATCACGCAAAAAAGACGCAACCACATGCCCCTTTCAATCGGCAGATCGTAGATCACTGCGTAGGTGAAATCAAGAGTTTACAGCCGGTAAGACGTGCTTTAGTGCTGCTACGGCGTAGGCTAACCGCTAGAATCGACGGGCCACGATGAACTCTGCGACTGCGACGAGCGACTGCGTAGCCTCGCTCGGGGCAAGCCGCTCAAGCTGCTTGGTTGCATCGAGTACATACGCCCGCGCCGTGGAGACCGCGTGCTCGACACTTCCCGACTCCTCAAGCCATGTTCGGACCGTCGCCGCATCTACGTCGCGCGACCCGCGAATGGCGTCCCGCAGCTTGGCCGCCGTCTCCGGACCGGAGGCCCGAAGACAATGCAGCGTCGGCAGCGTGAGTTTCCCCAGAGTCAGGTCGCGGCCTAAGGTTTTTCCCACACACTCCTCGTCGCCGATCACATCGAGCACGTCGTCAACAATCTGAAACGCCACGCCCGCCGACATTCCGTAAGCGTACATCGCTTTGACTACCACGGGTTCCGCACCGGCGCACTTTGCGCCCAGTTCGCAGGCGACCGCCGTCAGCGCCCCCGTCTTGCGTCGAAGGATATCGAAATAAGCGTCTTCGGACAGCTCGTCGTTGCCCGCGAAGCGGTTTTGAAGCAGTTCACCCTCACACACCGTATTGGTCGTCGCACCGATGCGCCGCGAGGCGTACTGACTGTCGAGACTGCTGCAAAGGTGGAATGCATGACTGATCAGATAGTCGCCGAGCAGAACCGCAGC
>JADFRO010000302.1 GCA_022561255.1 Planctomycetota bacterium
GCCTCTGTAGACCTGGGCGTTCACCTGGAGCAGCTCTCCTTCCAACTGAACGCGTCGACGACATAGACCGGCGGCGACTCTTGCACGTGCGCCACGGGATGGAAGATCACGTCACCTATGGAACCAACCCTCACGTTTGTATTCGGCTGTACGGGATCGGGCAAAGGGCGCCTCGGCCGAGAGCTCGCCAAGCGGACGCGGGGCGAGATCGTGAGCGTGGACTCGATGAAGGTTTACCGGCGCATGGACATCGGGACAGCCAAACCGTCGGCGCAAGATCGGGCAGACGTTCCGCACCATCTGATCGACGTCGTCGAGCCGTCCGACGATTTTTCGGTTGCCCAATACGTGGGGCTCGCTGAGGACGCGATCAAGGAAATCCACGATCGGAACAGGCCGATCTTCGTCGTCGGCGGTACGCCCCTTTACGTCAAAGCGTTGAGTGAAGGATTGTTCGAAGGCCCGGGCGCCGATGCTGAAATTCGCGACAGGCTGGGAAAGATCGCGGAGCGCGAAGGCAGTACCGCCCTCCACGTCCGCCTGGCTCAGGTCGACACAAAGGCAGCCGAGCGCATCCATCCCAACGACGTGCGTCGGCTGATCCGCGCTCTGGAGGTTCACGAGTTGACCGGTCTGCCCATCAGTGAGCTGCAATCCCAATGGGATCAGGACCGAACGAAGTACAAGTGCGCATTCATCGGACTGCGGCGGGAGCTGGACGACCAAAACCATCGGACCAACGAGCGCGTGCGCCGAATGATCGACGTCGGGCTCGTGGACGAAGTCCGATCGTTACTGGGCGAACCCGTTCCCCTCAGCACAGCCGCACGACAGGCGATAGGATACGCCGAGATCATCACGCATCTGGAGGGCAAGGTAAGCCTTGCGGACGCGGTCGAAATGATCAAAATCAATACCAGGCAGTTTGCCAAGGCTCAGCGAACGTGGTTCAAGCGATTCGTCGACACCGAATGGATCGACCTGACCGCCGACGCCGAACCCGAGAAAGTCGTTGAGGATCTTCTGTCGCGTCGAGGGTCGTTATGGTCGCCGTAACGGAAATGACCAACTGGGCCGTCGATCTCATCGACGTCCACAAGACCTATCCCCGAAACATCCAGGCCCTTCGCGGTGTCAACATTCAAGTCGGCCGAGGTGAAATCTTCGGGTTGCTCGGTCCCAACGGGGCGGGCAAAACGACGCTTGTAAAAATCATGATGACCGTGGTGCGTCCGACGCGTGCGCTGGGGACGATTCTCGGCCGACCGATCGGTCATCGTGGCAAGCTCGCCGCGACGGGATACCTTCCCGAAAACCACCGCTTTCCGGGCTACCTGACGGGGGCGCAGGTCTTGGATCATTACGCCGCCCTCGCCAAGGTACCTCGTGCCCTGCGGCGTAAGCGCGCGCCCGAGCTGCTGGAGCAGGTGGGGATGACCAAGTGGTCGGACACGCGCGTCGACAAATACTCCAAGGGCATGTTACAGCGTCTTGGCATTGCGCAGGCGCTGATGAACGATCCGGAGTTGATCGTGCTGGACGAGCCGACCGACGGACTGGACCCCGTGGGTCGGCGCGACGTTCGAGCACTCCTGCTGAACCTTCGCGATCAGGGCAAGACGATCTTTCTGAACTCGCACCTGCTCAGTGAGTTGGAGATGGTGTGCGATCGGGTGGCGATTCTCGTGAACGGGCTTGTCGCTCGGCAGGGCACGCTCTCGGAGCTGACCGAACATACGGTGGAAACGCGCATCACGTTTTGCGGCGACACCGCGTCTGTTGAGGGAGATCTCAAGAAGATCGGCGTCAAACTCGACGGTTCGATGGCGACGGTCGGCGGGTACAGCCCCGAGAAGGTCAACAAAGTGATCGACGTACTTCGCAAGGAGGGTTTGACGATCGAGTCGGTTCAGCCGCATCGCTTCAGTCTCGAAGACATTCTCGTCGAGGCGATGGGCCACGTGCCGGGCGCCGACGGGCGCGCCGGAGCAAAGCAAGTGTAGTGCGAAGAACTGGGCGGTAACTCATGCAGTTTCTGGCGTTGATGATCGATGGTTTCCGCGAGTCGCGCGACCGCAAGCTCTTCTGGGTGATGCTGCTCATGTCGCTTTCCGTTGCGAGCGCGATGTTTTGTGTAGCGTTTAAGCCCAACGGCGTCGACATTCTGTTCGGCACTTGGCAGATCGAAACGGACGTATTCACCATCGGCGACGAAGTTCGAGCGGACATCGTGGCCACGGTTCTGGTCGAGTGGATCGCCGACACGATCCTCGGTTGGATCGGCGTCATCATCGCGATCATTGCGACGGCCGGTTTTTTCCCAACGCTGATGGAGCGCGGGGTTGTCGAAGTACTACTGTCGAAGCCGATGCCACGATGGGGGCTTTTTCTCGCAAAATACCTCGGTAGCATGGTTTTTCTGCTCGTTCACGCCACGATCTTCGTCGGCTCAACCTTTCTCGTCGCCGGCTTTCGATGGGGCGTTTGGGTTCCGGGGTACCTTCTGACGATCCCGCTGGTCGTGCTGCTCTTCAGCTACCTGTACTGCGTATCGGTCCTCGTCGCTGTTTATACGCGCAACGCGATGGCGGCGGTGCTCTTGACTCTGGTGGCGTGGACCATGTTCGCCACCGTTCAGAGTGTCGACGATATGTTCGTGTTTATGCCTGAGTGGAAGGAATACCGCACCGCCTATCAGGCGTCGCAGACCGCCCGTTGGATTGTTCCAAAGACCCAAGACATTCCAATCCTGGCCAAGCGCTGGGCGAAGGCAGCGGCCGCAGTGGAGTTGATGCCGATCAACGAAGAGGTAGGCCACAAGATGCGGGATCGCGCGGAAGCGGTTGAGCGCGCGCGAATGGCGATTCATCCTGCGCTGACGATCGGTTCGTCGCTTCTCTTTGAAGCTTTCGTCGTCATGCTGGCGATGTGGAAGTTTTCTCGGAAGGATTATTAGATTACTTGACGTTCATTTGTTCCGAGCAGCGCTACCGACATCTGAGTGATTCTGGATCATTAAGACATCGACCTTCTGTACGTCATCACGGACCTGAACGTCGGCGGCGTGCCGCTGCACTTGCACCGGCTGGTCCGGGCGATGCGCACTCGCGGTTTGTCCTGCTGCGTCGTTTCGCTGGCGCCGCTGGGTCCGGTGGCGACGATGCTCCGCGACGACGGTGTCGACGTACGTTCCTGTGAGGGTCGCTGCGGACGAGACTTCCGTGTTTTCAGGCGTCTCGCGAAGATCATTCGCGCGGTAGAACCCAAGATCATCCACGCACTTTTGTTCCACGCGAACGTGGCCGCTCGGCGTGCGGCGAAGCGCGCGGGAGTTCCCTGCGATCGCGTTTTGTGCGAGATTCAGACGGTCGAGGTGGAGCGACGATGGCACCTGTGGGTGGATCGTTTCACGCATCGCGGTTGTCGGTACACAATTGGCAATTCCCCCTCCGTGCTGGAGCATCTATCACAACAGGCCAAGATTCCGCGCGATCGCCTGCGGCTCGTACGCGGCGGGATCGATCCGGCGCGAATTCAATCGGCTACGCCCGTCGAGCGCCGCGCGTTGGGGCGGGGGATTACATCTGAAACGCCGATCGTTCTGTGGGTAGGTCGCCTTGATTCCGTCAAGGGCCTCGACGTACTCGTGCGATCCTTTGCCAAGTTGTCGCCCGCGCTCAACGCGCACCTGGTGCTCGCCGGAGAGGGCCCGCTGCGAGAAAAACTTGCGCAACAGATTCGTGCAGTCGGTGTGACGGATCGAGTTCACCTGCTCGGAGCACGCAGTGACGTACCAGGCCTGTTGCAGACGGCTGATCTTTTCGTGCTTCCTTCTCGCACGGAGGGTTTACCCAACGCTCTGCTCGAAGCGATGGCCGCCGCCTGTCCGATCGTCACAACAGACGTTCCGGGGTGCCGCGACCTGATTACGAACGGTGAGA
>JADFRO010000017.1 GCA_022561255.1 Planctomycetota bacterium
GCCCGGTGACGCCGCCGGCGACGACGAGCCGCGATCCGTCGGCCGTGAAACGCAGGTCGTTGATCTTGCCGGGGTGAGCCGGCTGACGTTGCTGGTTGACTACGGAGCTGGGCTTGATCTTTCGGATCACGCCGACTGGGGCGGCGTTCGGCTGCTGAAGACGCGGGGGAAGCGGTGAGCGACTCGGGTCCCATGAATCAACGCGGCGTCAACATCGTGTGCAGTTGCGAGCTGCTGCGCGGTTTGCCGGCGATGCTGGTGATCGTTGCTTTAGGAGCGACGATTGTCGTGGCGGGAGACACGTTTCGTGGTGCGATGGACGTTGCGACACGCGCCGAGGAAAAGCGTGTGGCCGTCGTCGATCGCGTGGCGCCCAGTGTCGTATGCATGTACGACGCTCAAAAGAAGGGTGGCGGATCGGGCGTGATCATTGATCGCGACGGCTACGGTCTGACGAACTATCACGTCGTGGCCGGGATGCTTGAAACGCGGCGTAGTTGGGGCGGGCTCGGAGACGGGGAGCTGTACGAGATGGAGATACTCGGCATCGATCCGACGGGTGACGTTGCGATGTTTCGTCTGAAGGGCCGCGGCGTTTTGCCGAATGTGCCGCTTGGCGATTCTGATCGTGTTCGCGTGGGTGATTCAGTGATGGCTATGGGCAACCCGTTCATACTCAGCGAAGACTACAGTCCGTCGGTTACGCTGGGAATCGTTACGGGGACGCACCGCTATCAGAAGGGCAGCGGCGGGAACCTGATCTACACGAGTTGCCTTCAGACGGATGCGGCGATCAACCCCGGCAACTCGGGAGGCCCGTTGTTCAACGATCGCGGTGAGGTGATCGGGATCAACGGGCGCATTTCCGTCGATGTTCGCGGGAGGTTTAACGTCGGATTCGGCTATGCGATTTCCTCGAACCAGATTCGACGCTTCATTCCGGCGCTTCGGGCGGGCTTGCTCGCGCGGCATGGGACGTTACTAGCAACCGTTAAGGTTGACGACGGCGGAGAGGTGAGATTCGATAAGATCGCGGCGCGGTCGCCGGCGCATGACGCTGGGATTCGCGTGGGCGATCGTCTTGTGAGCTTGGACGGCACCGCGATCGGAACCGGGAACGCGTTTCAAAGTGTGCTCGGCACCTATCCGGCGGATTGGCCGGTTGTCTTGGAGATCGAGCGAGACGCCGAGCGCTTCAGGCGCGTCGTTCGACTCGCGCCGGTGGAGCCGAATCTGCGAAAGCCGTTTGTGGTCGATCGTGAGGTGAATCTTCGTGAGGTTCGACGCGTATTGGATGCGTATCGTCGCGCAACTTTCGTAGACGCGCACGCGCCGCCTCCAAACGGATGGTCGTGGAACGTTACCCGCGACCGGGGGCTCGCCGAGAATTCTGGAGATTCGTCGTTCGCTTGTTTCGACGCGTCCCAGCCGATCGATGGTCCGTTGCGGATGCGACGGCGCTATGAGGACGGCTCGACTGGTGCGGAGTTCGTCTACGACGACGCATCGGCGACGCGCCATTCACGCGACGGAGGCGAAACGTACAGCTTGCCCGTCGAGACGTACATGGTGGAAGCATCACTCTTCTTGCTGAACGGCGAGTTGCTCGACCCGACTGTTCCTGACGACGCTACGCACGCGGGCGCGGATGCCGCGTACCAGCGCCTTGTTGATGGAGTCGCCGGGGCAGAGCCCATCGATCCGTACGAGGTCATCGAATGGCCGATCGCGGGATCGATTGTCGCGCGGTATTCGTTCGACTCAGCGAGCGGATGGTGCATGCGCGTCCGCGTTCGCGACGAGTCGACCGGTGCGGAGGCTACAATCGAACTCATGGGCCATACGGATTGGGGCCATGTCGTTCGGCCGACGGTCATCGAAGTGCGCGGGGCCGGTCATGATTACCGCGACGAACTATCCAACTGGGAACCGATCCCTTGAAGCGAGTTCTCCATGCTTGTGCGTTGTTTCGGAATCATCTGAGCCGCATGCTTCAGCTTGCGCGGGTTCAGGAAGTCCGCCAACGGTCACGGCGATTCGTGACGTCGCGCGGGCTAAAGCCCGCGGCTCGGGCGAGCATCAGCATCGCACCACTCATCCAACGCGGCATTGGTTGGATGATTTTCGTTGCGACGTGCTTGGTTGCGGTGGAAGTTTTCGCGGGCGGCGGGTTCGATCGGGCGATCGCAGCCGTACGGCCGCGCGTGGTGAAGTTGTATGGCCTGAGCGTTGGTCGCGAGAAAGGCTACGGCTCGGGCGTACTCGTTTCAGCCGACGGGCTCGTACTGACGGTTTCTTCCATTTTGCTCGACGGGCAGAATGTCCGTGCCGTGCTTTTCGATGGATCGCTCTACGCTGCGAAACTCGTACGGCGCGACGAGACACGACAGCTCGCTCTGTTGCAGCTTGGACCTGCAGCAGAAGAGGGAGCGGAACCCGCCGCTGTGGACGATGCCGAGGTCGGACCGTTTCCCTTTTTCGACATCGCCTGCCGACGCCCCGGCGACGCCCTGCCCGCTGCGGACGGCGCCGTCGACTGCGACGCGCTGCTCCAACCTGCGGATTGGGTGCTCGCAGCGGGGAATCCTTTCAAGGTCGCTGAGGGGGCGGAGCCGGTGTCGATCTCGCACGGCGTGTTCTCCACGCGGACGCGGTTGGATGCGAAGCGGCGCGTTAGGGAGTTTCCGTATCACGGCGACGTGCTGGTGATCGATGCCGTTACGAGCAATCCGGGTTCGCCGGGCAGCGCCTTGGTGAATCTCGACGGCGCGTTCGTCGGCATGATCGGCCGCGTCGTGAAGTCGAACCGAACGCATACGCATTTCAACTACGCCATGCCGCGTGACGTATTGTATGAATTCCTGCTGGAGGCGAAGACGCCCGAGGTGACAGGTGATGACGCTCTCCTTGTCAGGTCATCGGACAGCGGCGGCGAGGTGGAGCGGCTTGATACGGGTATTCGTATCACGCGTACAGCCTACGTGCGGATACCGCCGCTTGTGGATCGAGTTCGTCGTGGGTCGCTTGCCGCCGGCGCAGGTGTTCGTCGCGACGATTTAATTCTGTCGATCAACGGGGAAACCGTCGCAGACGTCGAGGCATACGACAAGCGCATGTCGCGGCTGAGTAACAACGAGTCGATCGTTCTGGTGATACGGCGCGGTCGGCGGATTCTGTCCGTACGAATCGAACCACAGATGTCCGAGGAGGCGGTGAAGCCATGAATCGAAAACGGACCGTCGGGCAATTCGGGATGCACTCGGTGTTCCGTCGACGCGGCGCGGTCCTTGCCGTCGTCTTCTCACTAATCTTTATGGCGCCGACCCTCGCCTCAGACGACGCGTACGAGGTTCGTCGCGCGACTCAGGAGTGTTTTCGCGCGGTCGCGACCCGGTTACGCCCCTCTCTGGTGAAGATCGAGACTGTGGGCGGCACGCAGCCTTTGACGGCGGCCCCTCGACGAATCGCCACGCCGATTCCTTTGGAAGAGGGATCGGAGCGTGCACCACGTTCCCAAACCCCATTCCGTGATACGTTGGGGTCGAAGTTCGTCATAGCGGGGGGGCCTGTAACGGGCTTGGTCTATTCGTCTGACGGATACATTATCACGAGCAGTTTCAACTTCGTGCGCGACCCGGCATTGATTTCCGTGACGCTTGCAGACGGTCGACACCTCGTCGCGGATCTCGTCGCACGCGATCATGTTCGAAAGCTCGCCCTTCTCAAGGTGGACGCGGATGATCTTGTCGTGCCGGAGTGGGTCAGTCACCAAGACGTACGCGTCGGGCAGTGGGCGATCGCGCTGGGGCTGGGATTCGGCGGGCGCGACGCGTCGATCACGGTGGGTATCGTTAGTGCGTGGCGCCGAATGCAGGGGAACGCGATCCAGACGGATGCGAAACTGAACCCCGCCAATTACGGTGGACCGCTTTGCGACCTCTCGGGCCGTGTGATCGGCATCGCCGTTCCGATGGCGCAGCGACCCGGAGAACTCGCAGGTGTTGAGTTTTATGACGCGGGCATCGGGTTCGCCGTTCCCAGGGAACGGGTCGATGCGATCGCGGCGGAACTGATGACCGGTCGATCGTTTTACCGCGGTTGGCTTGGGATTGTTCTTGATCCGCGCCGGAAGGACGCAGCCATCGTGACCAACATCGCCGATCCGTCGCCTATGCAGGCTGTGGGCGTGTTGCCGGGCGATCGCATTGTCCGTGCGAACGGAACGGAGATCGACCACTTCGGACATCTCGTACAAGCGCTCTACATGATTCCCGCCGGCGAGACGGTCCCTCTTGAGATAGAGCGGGACGACGAAAGGTTCACGGTGCAGGTTACGCTCGCCCGCAGCGTCGATCTGGGGTCGTTGCCCGATTTGACCGAGCCGTTCGACCCGGCTGATCCTCAGCCGCAAACTCCGGAAGATTCGTCGGAGGGTGACGGCGGATGACGCGTACACGTTGGCGTTCCCGTCCGCTCACGGTCGCGGGCCTGTTCGGCCCCACCTATCGAATGACGGTGAGGGAGCGCTGGTGCCGGTGCTGCGAAGGTGGTTCGACTTTTTTCTCCCCTCCTTGCCAAGGAGGGGTCGGGGGAGGTTTTTGATTCATGCGACAGACCCCCCTGTAGTCCCCCCTTGGTAAGGGGGGACGAAAGCAAGGGAACCTTGCCGGAAAGCGGACTAGCTCTTTGAAACCGCCCGGGCTGAAGCCCGCCGCTCGGAAGACACAACGCTCGGAAGATACACCACTCGGAAGACACAATCTGAAATGGGCTAAGTCGCTGCTACCGCGGCGCGGGTGTGGGGCGAGCGCTCGGGCATCATTCGGTATAGCACAGCAAAGTAGATCAAAGCCAGGACGAACAAACCGAGGCTGATCGACTGGGATACGGTGAGACCGGCGACGTCGTGCGGGTTGTCGGCGCGGATCAGTTCGAGAATCGTTCGCTGAATCGGATACAGCAGAAGCAGCATTCCGATGACGACGCCGTGTCGCTTGCGGCGATAGAACAAGGCCGAGAGGAACGCGGAAAGTAGCATGGCCGATCCCGCTGCGTAGAGCTGCGTAGGATGGACCGGCAGCGACCGCGACGCCGCGGCGAGGTCTTCGAGTTCGGAGACGGACGTGGTTCGAGAGGCCTCAACGCGGGAGGGAAATCGTTGTGCTAGCGTAAGCCCGAGCATCTCCTTTTGTCGATCCTTGGTGCGCTTGCCTGCGGCCTCACGCGCTTCTTTCAGTCGGGCAGCTTCTTCGCCCTTGGGGTTTTTAGCGAGCGCCAGCCTGTACGCGGCGCGAACATCTTCAAGCTCTCGGAGCGGTCGTTCGCGCCGGTTAACGGACATGGACAATTCTCTGTCGGGCACGAGCGCGGGGATCAACATACCCGCGGTCGTGGTGATGAGTTCAGCGGGGGCTGTTACATGCCGGTCTTCCCAGTGTTTCCAGTGTGCGGGACTCGCGAAGGGGAACTCAACGGCGACTGCTTGCTCGACGGAAGGTGTCGGCGTTAGGGCGCACACGCCGCCGAAGCAGCAGCCGTTGAAAAAGCAGCCGAGTCGCCCGAAGGCGAGTCCCCACATCGTGCTGGGGGCCATGATGTCCAGGTACAACCGGAGCGAATCTTTCTTCCACGCGAAATAGATGCCGACGACCACGACGGCGCCGATGAATCCGCCGAGG
The DNA here is from genome assembly GCA_022561255.1 of Planctomycetota bacterium. Taxonomy (GTDB): domain Bacteria; phylum Planctomycetota; class Phycisphaerae; order UBA1845; family UBA1845; genus JAJRUK01. The sequence continues at coordinate 5,679 of JADFRO010000017.1, forward strand.
AATTCGAGGCCGCCGTTGGTGATGTCGATGGCAGCCATGAACGGATTGGGCGTATCCGCGAACTGCGTTTTCCAGTAGTGGATGACGTAAAACAAGCGTGCGCCGCCGACGCCGAATAGCAGGCAGAGAAAGGAGATGTCCAGAACGCGGTCGGGGTCGGCTTTGACGCGTTCGGCCCGCCGCATGGCCAGCCAAACGCTGCTCAAAAAGCCGAGCATCATGCAGAATCCGTAGGTCTTGATGCTGTACCCACCGGGGAGTGTGAGGAGTTCTGGATGCATAGCTTTGTGTTCTTCGTGACCGTAATCTTGCCTGGTGAATCGTCGAGATTCTAACCTCGCCCGGACGAAACGTCCACGCCGACGTTATCGATCAAGCGACACGAGGCGATCCGCACCGCGGCGCAGATCCGAGCCGGGCGGTCGATTGTAGTAAGAATCTCCAGCGTCGCCTCGTCGACGACGTCGACATATTCAATCTGGAGGGAAGCGGCGCCGGCGAGTTGCTCTCGAATCGTCGCCACGATCGAGGCTACTTCGTGCTCGCCTCGCGCGATCTGCTCGACGGCTGCGAAGAGTGCGTGGCTTAATCGCGCCGCTTGTTTTCGATCGTCGGCGCTTAGGTATGCGTTTCGGGTGGAAATCGCCATACCGTCCGCCGCTCGCACGGTTGGACAGCCTACGATCTCGATGGGGATTTTGAGGTCTGCGACCATCCTTTTGATTACGATAAGCTGCTGGTAGTCTTTTTCGCCGAAAAAGGCGGCGTCGGCGGGTAGGATGTGAAATAGCTTGCTCACGACGGTTGCTACGCCGTCGAAATGTCCGGGTCGAAACGGGCCGCAAAGGACGTCGGTCAGTCCGTCGACGTGGACCGACGTGGCCGCACCGTGCGGGTACATCGCTTCGGTCGAGGGCGTAAAGACCAGGTCGACGCCTGCGGATCGGCAAGCGGTTAGATCCGCTTCGAGCGGACGCGGGTAGGCACCGAGATCCTCGCCCGCTCCGAACTGCGCAGGGTTAACGAAGATCGTCAGAGCTACCCGGTCGCAGCGAGCCTTCGCGGCGCGGATCAGGGACAGATGACCCTCGTGGAGGGCGCCCATCGTCGGGACGAGTCCGACGGAGAGGCCTTCCCGTCGCAGGGCGGTCACGGCCTCGCGACAGGGTTGGATGTCGGTAATGACCTGCACGTGTTCCCGATCGTGGAAGTTGCCCGCTCGTGTAGCTTCCGATGCGGGATTATACACGACGCTGCGGGGCTCGTGATGCACCGGGCCGCACCGACGCGGGCCCGACTATGCCACCCGGAACCGGCGTCTACCGGCCGATCCCCCTCGATCCCCCCTTGCAAAAATGAAGGAAGTGATGACGTGGCCCACTCGGCCGGAGAGGCGGATTGCCCGCTCTGGGGCTGCACTTTTGATGAGCGTCCTGTAAAGTGGGACCGCAGGGGCGTTGGACGGGGTCCGGGCGGCTGTGGAGAGAACGGGCAGCGTCGTAGGGGGTGTCGTTCGCTAACCCCGGTTGTAGGAAAAGTGTCTGTTTCTATGAGGATCGAGTTCCGTGGAGGCTGAGGTGGTTGTAGGGCAGTCGCCCGAGGTTGACTTGGTCTGCCGGGCGAGGGACGGGGACGCCGAGGCGTTCGGCGACCTCGTGCGGATATACCACAAGCGTGCGGTGTCGCTTGCGTTCCGGTTATTGGGGAACTCGGCGGACGCAGCCGACGTCAGCCAGGACGCTTTTCTGCGTGCGTTCTGTAGCCTTCCACAGCTCGAAGATGCGTCGCGGTTTGGTGGTTGGCTTATGCGTGTCGTTGCCAACCTTTCGCTCAACTACCGTCGATCGCGAGCGAGTCGATCAGCCGGATCGCTCGACGACGGCTCGGAGCTTTGGGCGGACGCTCGCCGACCGGCGACGCGGCGAAACGTGAGTGCTTCCGGGGAAGCTGAGGCGTTACCCGACGAGTTGCACGATGCGGTCTCGGCGGCGCTGGAGCGATTGCCCGAGGGGCAACGGCTTTCACTCATTCTCTTTAGTGTTGAGGGTGTGCCGCAAAGGGAAGTGGCGGACATTCTTGAGTGCAGCGTGGAGCTTGTGAAGTGGAACGTGTTTCAGGCGAGAAAAAAGCTTGCGGCGATGTTGAAGGATCACCTGTAGTTTCTGAAACGATACGCCGCGCCCGTTGCTGAAGGGTGGCGTCGCGCGGACTGAAGTCGCGGCTAGGCGTGGCGGCGTGTTGCGATTGACGGCGTGCGACTTTAGGGTACGGCACGGGTTTCCGACCGGGGCGAGCAAGACGGGCTGGTGATGTCTAAGGACGAATACAATCCAAACGATCCGGCATTCTTGGTAAGTCGTGATATCGACGGCGATCTGTCGCCGAGTGAGCGTACGCGGTTGGAGGGGTGTCTGGCGGGGTCTGAGGCGCTCCCTAACGAAGAGCGGGCGCTGCGGGCGGTGGCGGGCCTCGTCGATCGCTGGGGCAAGCGGGCCGTCGACGTCGATCTAGCCCACCACGTCAAACTTGTTCACGCCGACGCAACGGGTGCGTCTAACGATCCGGCCTTGCAGAAGGCGGATGAACTGCTGCTGCGGTGGGCGAGCCGGTCGGTCGACGTCGATACGGAGGCGTTCACGGCGCGTGTTTTGTTGAAGCTTCGCTCGGGGCAACGCAGGTTGCGGCCACGGCGAACGGTATTCCGGTTTGGCGTTCCTGCCGCCGCGGCTGCGGTGGTGATGCTCGCGGCGTCGGCTTGGTTGGCGTTTGGACCCGGCGAGGACGCGAGGTGTTACGTTGACTACGACATTCCCGTGATGCAGCCTATTGGGAGCGGCTTGGCGGCGCAGGCCGTGGTGTCGTTTGCCCAGCCGCGTGATCAGGCGGCGCTAACACCGAGACCGGCTCTGATTGGTTACATGACCCTGGGTTCGGGGCCGGTAGCGCCGCCGAATTGGGAGGACAGCTTTCCCTTGTAGCGGCGCGGCGGACGCCGACGCGTTGATGGAGCTTCACCGATGGTTGCGTTGATGCTGAACATATCGTTGGTGATGGCGATCGCACCGGTCGGCGCGCAGGGAACGCGGTCGCTTATCGACAGAGCACTCGATCAGCCGGCGACGATTCGTCTCGACAACATTCGGCTGAAAGACGCGATCGAGGTTGTGACGAAACAGACGGGCGTTCCGATTGTCATGGGTCTTGAGGCGATGCGGCTGGTTCCGCAAGGCGCCGACACACTGATCAACCGAGTTGACATCGCCAGCATGCCCCTGCGCGAGGGGTTGAGGCGTCTTTTCGCTCCGTTGGGGATGCGGTGCGTGATCGAAAGCGATCGCGTGTCCATCGAGCCAAGGGCTTCGCTGCTGGCGCTGGGCCGCGTACCGACCTGGCCTGAGTTGGGTGTCCTGAACGAATTGTTCGAGATGCAACCGGGAATAGAGCCCGAAGCGCTGAAGAAGCTGAGATCGCGCGTGCAGTTCCGGGTTGCGGCTGCGGATGCGTGGCAGTTGCTCGCGCGTGCGATTCGCAACGTTGGTCGCGGTCCTGGTGGCGAGGTTCTGACGATCGCGTGTAGGGGGCTGGGATGGGGTTGGACGCTCACGGACGATCGGATCATCGTGTCGTCGGTCGAGGATCAGGTTCGGCGGCGTCTTGCGCAACCGATTTCGTTACGCATGAACAACCGGTCGTTGTTCGACGTTATGACAGCCGTTGGCGATGCGGTGCACGTCAAGGTTCGAGCTGAGGCCGGGGCTCTTGTGGCGCTGCCGGTTCAGACACAGCACAACTTTTCGCTCAACGCTCATCAGGAGCCGGCTGGGGACGTACTCGACACGATCGCGGCGTACACGGGGCTGGGGTACCTGATCGGACCCGATGGTGTCGTGTTCTATCGTGGCTCGGATGCTCCGCCGGCGAACGCCACCGCTCCACTCGCTGAGGCTGGGCAGGGAGTAGGTACGATTCGGCTCTTTGATCCGTACGTGGCGAAGATCGTCATTCCCATCGATAACGGCCGGTCCATCGAATGGCTGATTCGCCGGTCGGAGATGCCGGAAGATCTTCGCAAGATGCGTGATCGTGACGTACGCGAGGGGTTCGAGCTTCTTCGCAAGATGAGAGCGTCGGGATCGCCTTAAGTGCGTGGTGCCGCTTGGGCGATGCGCAGAAGGCGTTCCAGCAGCGGTTGCAATCGGTCAAGCGGAAAGACGGTAGCGGGGTCGCTCTTTGCGGCGGCGGGGTTGTCGTGGACTTCCATGAAGACGGCGTCCGCGCCGGCGGCTACGGCGGCTGACGCCAGCGTGCCGACGTACTCGCGCTGTCCGCCGCTATGTGTGCCGGCGCCGCCGGGCTGCTGACAGCTATGGGTCGCATCGAATACGACGGGAGCAAACGCCTGCATTCTTTCAATCGCGGTCATGTCGTTGACGAGGCGGTTGTAGCCGAAAAACGTACCGCGTTCGGTCAGTAGAAAGTTGTCGCAGCCGGACTCTGTGAGCTTGGTGGCGACGTTTTGCATTTCCTCCGGCGACATAAACTGACCCTTCTTGACGTTCACGCATCGGCCGGTCCGTGCGGCTGCGATGAGCAAGTCGGTTTGTCTGCAGAGAAACGCCGGAATTTGTAGACAGTTGACCACTTCGCCCACGCGGCTCGCCTGTTGCGGTTCGTGGATGTCGCTCAGTACGGGTAGTTCGAGCTGCTTACGAACTTCGCCGAGGATCTTCAGTCCGTCGTCGATTCCCGGTCCGCGGTAGCTGTTGATGCTGGAGCGATTCGCTTTGTCGAAGCTTGCCTTGAAGATGAAGGGTAGTTCGAGTCGGCTGCAGATCGTGCGGATGGCCTCGGCGAGGCGTAGGGTGTGGTCACGCGACTCGATAACGCAGGGGCCGGCGATCAGCGCGAGGCGCTCACCTGCGCCGATGCGAATGGGACCAATTTCAGCGGTTCGTCCAGGCATAATAGGTACGGAATTCTAGTCGCTGTGCGTGTCACCGTAAAGCCGTCCGTCAGCCGCGCTGGTCGCCTTTGACAGCTTGCGAGAATGCGATCATCATGCGGATTCGCTTCGACTCGGGTGGTGCCGGGCTTACCGGTAATTCGCGGAGTCCGCCCATTGCGTCAAAGCGATCCGGCGTGACGTGACAGGAGGCTGAGATTGGCTGGGAAAAAAAAGAGAGGTCCGTCACCGGAGATCAAGGTCCGGCTGACGCGATGCAGGAGGCAGATCAAGTCCTGCGGGGCGAGTGCGCTGCTGCTCTACAACCATGTTGACTGCTTTTATCTGACCGGGTTTACGGGCGACGAGTCTGCCGTGCTGGTGACGGCGAAGGACGTTCACATCATAAGCGACGGTCGTTTCGAAGGTGAGGTCGCTAAGGAAGTGCCGTGGGCGACGACGTGGATGCGTCGCGGCATGCTCAACGACGAGATTGTCAAGGCGTGCAAGTCGTTGAAGATCAAAAATCTCGCCATTCAGCCCGGCCACTGCAGCGTTGGCGATCATGCGGAGCTCAAGGGGAAGCTCAAAGGCGTTCGGCTTATTCCTGCGCCGCCGATCGTTGCCTCGATGCGCATTATCAAGAGCGCGTCGGAACTGGCGGCGCTTCGCAAGGCGATCAAAATCGCCGAGGATGCGTTTCGTGCCACGCGGCAAACGATTCGCATCGGACAGACGGAAACGGAAATGGCTGCGCGCCTCGAGTACGAAATGAAGCGTCGTGGTGCTTCGGCCCCGGCGTTTTCGACGATTTGCGCCGAAGGAGCGAACGGTGCCATTCCGCATGCGGTTCCCGGAACGCGCAAGGTCAGGAAGGGCAGCTCGATTCTGTTCGACTGGGGTGCGCGTGTTGGGCGATACAACAGTGATTTGACGCGTATGGTCTTCTTCGGTAGTATCCCGCAGAAAATCGAGGAGATTTACGGCGTTGTGTTGAAGGCGCAGATAGCGGCCACCAAGGCAATTCGCCCGGGCGTGCGGATGTGCGACGTTGACGCCGTGGCCCGCAAGATTGTCGGTGACGCCGGATTCGGCGAGCGTTTTACGCACGGTCTTGGACATGGGTTGGGGCTGGAGGTACACGAGGGACCGTCGCTGAGTTGGCGTTCCAAGGAAAAACTGGCGCCGGGTATGGTGGTCACGGTCGAACCCGGTATTTACCTGCCGCGTATCGGCGGCGTTCGGATTGAGGATGACGTCCTGGTGACCAAGACCGGACATCGAGTGTTAACGAGCTTCAACAAGACGCTACGAAGCGCCGTCATTTAGCGCGCCGACTAAAGACGAAACGGAGGGTGTGTGTTGCCCGACATTGATAAAATTCGTGAACTTGTGGAGATGATGATCACGAACGATCTGGTGGAGCTTTCGGTCCGTGACGGTGAGCAGGAGATCGCGCTTCGCCGGTCCGGTCCGGTCTCAAATGACGTCGTGGTGGGTGCTGTTCCTCAGGTGGTCGCGCCCGCCGTTGATGGCGGCGGCGCGGGCGGGAACGCGGACGGGGCGGAGTCGACCGTTGGCGGCGAGGTCGTTCCCGTTGACTTTGTGGAGATTCATTCGCCGATGGTGGGCACGTTCTACACCCGCCCTGATCCCGAATCGCCGCCGTTCGTCCACGTCGGCAGTCAAGTCGGCCCGTCGAGCGTCGTTTGCGTTCTCGAGGCGATGAAGGTTTTCAGCGAGATCAAGGCTGAAGCTTCGGGTACGATCGAGCGCGTTTTGGTTGAGGATGGGGAGGCGGTGGAGTACGGTCAGCCGCTGTTTCTGGTCCGTCCGGCGTAGACATCTGCCCGCCGACTGGGCGCGACGTCGATCACCCCGGTGCTTTCTAGACCGCTACTCGCTGAACCAGCAGAAGCATGTTTCAACGCATTCTGATAGCTAACCGTGGTGAGATCGCTCTGCGGATCATCCGCGCGTGCCGTGAGTTGAGTGTGGAGGTGGTCTGCGCTTTCTCGGAGGAAGACGCGGGCGCCGCATATCTGGGTCTTGCAGATCGGGCGATTTGCATCGGGGGGGCGGCGCCGCGGGACAGCTATCTCAAGAGCGACCGTGTGATCGCCGCGGCTGAGGTGGCGGGAGCGGATGCGATTCATCCCGGGTACGGCTTCCTTTCAGAGAACGCCGCGTTCGCCGACAAGTGTCGCGAGTGCAACATCGAGTTCATCGGTCCCAGTGCCGACTCCATGCGACTTTTGGGAGACAAGGCGGCTGCGCGAACGCTCGCGAAAAAAGTGAAGGTCTCGATTGTGCCGGGCAGCGACGGCGTGCTCGAAGGGGATAACGAGACCATCAAGGTCGCGCAGAAAATCGGTTTTCCGGTGATCATCAAGGCGACGGCCGGTGGTGGTGGGCGGGGGATGCGCGTGGTGCACGACAAGACCGACCTGCTCGCGGCGATCAAGCAAGCCAAGCAGGAGGCGGACGGCGCCTTCGAGAAGAGCGACGTCTACATCGAACGGTACATCGATCGGCCTCGACACGTCGAGGTGCAGATTCTTGCGGATCGACATGGAAACGTGGTACATCTCGGCGAACGGGATTGTACGCTGCAGCGCCGTTACCAGAAGCTCCTGGAAGAGTCGCCGTCACCGGCGATCGACTCCCGCATGCGAAGTGATCTGTGCTCGAGCGCCGTCAAACTCGCCAAGGCTGCGGGATACGACAACGCGGGCACGGTTGAGTTTCTCGTCGATGCGAAGAAGCGATTCTACTTCATCGAGGTTAACGCTCGCATTCAGGTTGAGCATCCGGTCACGGAGTTGACGACGGGTATTGATCTGATCAAGGCACAGATTCGCATAGCAGCCGGTGAAAAGCTGGAGTTCAGTCAGAAAGCGGTGAAGCCGCGCGGGCACGTGATTGAATGTCGCATTAACGCCGAGGATCCCGACGAAAATTTCAGGCCTTGTGCCGGCGTCATAGAAAAGTTTCGTCTGCCGGGCGGGCCGGGCGTGCGTGTGGATACGCACGGCTACGAAGGGTATCGCCTCTCTCCCAAGTACGACTCTCTGCTAGCTAAAGTGTTGGTTTTTCAGCCGACCAGGCCGGAGGCGATCCGCTGCATGCAGCGGGCGCTGGGAGAGTTTACCATCGAGCCCCTCAAGACGACGTTGCCATTTCTTCAGCGAGTGCTCGCCCACCCTGACTTCGTCGACGGATCGATCGACACGGGGTTCGCCGAGCGTACGTTCTGACATCGCCGGCGACCTCGCTCGATCCCCCCTGGCAATGGGGCGAGAGAAAACAACGCACCCGCTTCGCTTGACCCGAATGTGTACTAGCTATCATCGTCGTCGTCCGTCTTGTCATCCTCTTCCGCGAGTGGGCCGTAATCCAGTTTGTATTCGGGTGCAGAGCCGCCGGGGCCTTTGAGATAATGTTCAAACCAGCGCATCATGCGCAGGTTGTAGTCGAACCGGGCGGCGGCCTTGCGATTGCCGTGACCTTCTCCGGGATACCAAACTAGGCGCACGGGCGTCTGGTTCAAGACCTTGAGATGTCGGTACAACTCCATGGACTGACTGGGATGCACGCGCGGGTCGTCTTTGCCATGCATAATCAGCAGCGGCGTCTCGGACTTCTGCACGTGATAGATCGGGCTTCGCTCGCGGAAGAAATCCCAGTCGTCCCAGACGTGCATGCGCGCGTGAACGAGCGTCATTTCGTTGGGGATGTCCGTCGTGCCGGCCTTCGACACGTGGTCGCTGATGCCGACGAACATGACGCCGGCGGCGAAGCGCTTCGAATGGAAGGTCGAACACCAAGCCGTCGCGAACCCGCCGTACGAGCCGCCGGTGACGCCGACTTTGTCCTTGTCCACCAGTCCCCGATCGATCAGATGGTCGACGCCGTCGATCAGATCCTCGAACTCGCCACCGGCGTAGTCCGCCTGTCCGAGTTTGGAGAACGCGACGCCGCGACCGGTACTACCGCGATAGTTAATGTAGAACACAGCGAAGCCTCGCGCGGCCGCCAGTTGGCCTGGGCTTGAGTATCGAGTGAGCCAGCCGTTGCGGTGATGAGCCTCCGGTCCGCCGTGAACGCTAAGGATCAGCGGATAGCGTGTCGATGGTTTTTCGTCGAGCGGGTGGATTAGCAGACCCTCGATTTCCAGCCCGTCCCGTGCCTTGTATCGCACGACTTCCTGCTTAGCGAGGCGAATGTCGGCGAGTGAAGGGTTGCTGTTCGTGAGGCGTTTGGGGCCGCCGTCGCCGTGCCGCATGATGAACACTTCGGACGGATGCGTCGGACTGTCGACGAGCATCGCGACGGTTTGTCCGTCGGTGGATACGGTAAACGTCCGCGAGCTCATCTTTCCGGTGGGAACGTGCGTCTTACGCGCCGATCCGTCTCGGCGAATCTCGTTGAAGGTCGTCCAAACGCCCTCATCGCCGAGGTACATGATCGTGTCGGCGTCTTGCCACGCGACGTGCCCGACCTGTCCTTCGTAGTTGGGGAGAATGTCGACCAGCGATCCGTCGTCCGGCGAAGCGACCATGAGCCGTCCGGCTGAGGGATCGTTAATGTCCTCGGCGGAAATTACTGCGAGCCGTTTGCCGTCGGGGCTCCACGCAACCTGACCCAGTTTTCCGGGATTTTGGAAGCTCGAAACGATGCTGCTGTCTTCGGTGTCGAAGACGTGCAGCTTTCGCTTCATGTAGAAGTCGTCGATCAGCGGGCTCGGGGCGAGCGCCAGCGCGATGAACGTACCGACCGGACTCCATCGCAACTGCGAAGGATACCCACCAAGATCGAGCCGGCGAGGCTCGTCGTCTTCCTTCCCGGGTGTGGCGATCCAAACGTGAACGGGCGTAAACTCCTCCTCGTAAATTTCTTGCTTAAAACCCTTGTCTTTGAGCTTCTTGCGATCCTTATCCGGTTCTTCCGATGCGATGAACGCGACACGCTTACCATCGGGGCTCCAGGAGTAGCTGGAGATGTCGGTCTTGAAACTTAGCACGTTGCGAGCCTCGCCGCCGTCGATCGGTATGACGTAGAGAGATCGGTGTTCATCCTTGCCGCGCTTGGCCAGGAACGATATGGCGCCGCCGCCCGGTTTCCACACGACCGATCCGACGTTCACTTCGCCGGTGATGTACGGTCGTGATTTTCCGTCTGCGCCGACGACGTGCAATTCCGACCACGCGCCGCCGTCGTCGTCTTTGAACGGTACGCGTGGGACGGAAAGCGTGTATGCGATACGCTTTCCATCGGGCGAAATCTCGCAGGACGTGGCTGAGCGCAGGTTGGTCACGTGCTCCGGAGTAAGCAAAACGTCCTGTGCCAGGGCGGTGGAGAAGGCTAACAGCGGCGCCGCGATCGCAACCGACCAACATGCCGCACTTAGGGAGGTTAACGGACGTCGGTGTTGGGGCTGTTTCATGGATACTTCATCCCTTCACGATTGAGAAAGCCTTCGGCGAATCTTCACGCGATCCGCTGGGGCATGCAACCAAGTGCGTTAGAATGACGGCGGTTCCCGTGATCGTCAACCCTCGTCGCCGGGCGCGCGGTTTCATTGGCACGGTTGCGGTGAATTCTCGGCACGTGTAGCTTCGTCGCCGAGCAAGGCCCGATCATCTCCGGGAGTCGTGTAGAGATATTGATGTTTGTACTGCTCGTTGCCGGCTCCGTATCCGCCTGTGCGCATCGCGTAGGAGCGGGCGAGCACTGAGCTCGGCAGCTCGTTGACGACGATGGGTCCGAGGCGTTTGGAGGAACGTTTCGATCCATACTCGATGTTGATGCGTGCGAGCTCGGCGTCAAGAGCTTTCGCCACGCGCCACGCGTCGCCGACGCGTTGTTCGATGTGCAGGCGATAATAGGGTGGATCGGCCCACGTGGGTGCGAGGACAAAAAGCGGCGCTCGTAGCCCCAGAATCGCGCAGGATTTTTCAAAGGCGTGCGTGACCTGCCACTCCGTCAGTTTTTCGCCTGTGATCGAACTGACGTGTGCTCCGCGATGCAGAAATTCCAGAAGCGGTGCTTGACCGACGAAACCGCGAACGCGAACACGATCGCCGATGTCGTATCGGTAGAATCCGGCGGACGTTGTCATCACGACGCGATACTCGCGGCCAGGCTCGAGCTCGTGACAGAGACGCACATCTCCTGCGTTGTCGGCGTCGTCCTCGATGAACTCGAAAAAGCTTCCCTCCGAGTCGAGCAATCCGGCTGGGGTGTGGTCCTCGATCCCAATCGTGACGCGGCCTTCCGTGGCTAGCAATCCGATGTCACGGACGGGCGTATCGCCGAAGTAATCTGGAAAGTCCTGCAGGTGAAGTCCCATCGTGCCACCTGTCCAGTTCGCCAGAAACGCGAGGTTCCAGAAGTGCTTCGGTAACAGCGCGCCGTGTCGGTCGGCGATCGCGCTGAGTCTTTCGGCCGCGTGGCCATTCGGCCGAAGATGCGCGGCTAACGCGCTGTGAAGCTCTCGCGGGAGCTGGCCGGGTGGTGTCAGGGTTCCGTCACGAACGTCTCGCACGAGACGCTCGGAGTGGTCAGCCGCAGCGCGGGCCAAGTGGACCTGTGTCGCGGGACTGGCGGTGACCATCCAGCCGACGTCCTCGGGGACGGCGAATCGCATGATGGTGTAATAGCGTGCCTCAGGATCGCGAATGTGACCTGTGTCCGTTGGCACGGCGTAGAAGCGACGGACGATCCGGCTCTGCGACGCGGCGAGAAGTCCGGAGATGGATCCGCACGCAACGTCTAGCTCGGTGCGGGTTTCATCTGCGGGCGACGCGACCTGCAGCAATTTCCGTCCGAATCCGTCGGGATGGTCGAGCAACGCCTTGAATCCGAACGCACTCCACCCACGTTGGTACTCACGCACGAACGACGGGGTCACCGGAACGAGCTTCGGCGAGTCCGTGCTACCGCTGGTTTTGGCGAACATGAGGACACGCTCGCCCGGACCGAAGAGGGCTCGCAGATCCCCGGCGATCACCTTGTCGACGTAGGGCTGAATCGCGTCGTACGTTTGGATCGGCACGCGCCTGGTGAAGTCCGCGTACGTGCGGATTGTGTCAAATCCATGTTCCCGGCCAAACGTGCTGTCGGCGTTGCGCGCGAGTTTGTCCTTCAACACGCGTTGCCGAGTGGATGCGGCCGTGCGAGCGGCGCTCATGAAGCGGTTGAGAT
>JADFRO010000303.1 GCA_022561255.1 Planctomycetota bacterium
CCCACCATCGCCTTCATCCGTGGTCCGTTGCGGCGTTGGCGACGGAAGCGACGCGGCCTGTGCGTAAACTGCGCCTATGATCTAACGGGGAACGTGACCGGCGTGTGTTCGGAGTGTGGGACGGCAGTACGATGAGTGAGCGACCGAAGCTACGGCGATTTTGCAAATGGGCGGGGATGGCCATGTGCGTGTTGCTGCTCGGGGCTTGGATCCTCAGCGTAATGTGGCCGGTCAGAAGAATCGGCGAGGGAACCGCGCTCATGCTGAGCGGCGGAGGATTTTTCTGGTCAATCGCGGAGGGCTACACGAATCCCCACTTCCCGAGGTGGATTTTCGGCGAACCGAGTCCGACGCTTTGGTTACCCCGAAGCGACAAAGAGTGGCGTTCGGGCTTGTCGGGGAGCGGGTCCGTGTTCGTTCCGATCTGGTGCGTTCTGCTTCCGTTTGCGATTCTGACACACATCCTCTGGCGGCGTGACCGAAGGTATCCCCCCGGCCACTGTCAACAATGCGGCTATGATCTAACGGGGAACGTGACCGGCGTGTGTTCGGAATGTGGGATGAAAATCGTGACCTGACGTTTGTTCCACTCCCACGACGGTGCGCATGGCTCGATTCGCCGGGGCTAACGGGTTCGGGTAGACTCCACTCGTCGATAATTGCTCCGACGAAAGGAAGTCCAACGCTTCGTGTACCGTGATCTACAAAGCTTCATCGCCGACCTTGAGGCGCGACGGCAGGTCAAGCGCGTAGCCGTCGAGGTCGATCCGATCCTCGAGATCGCGACCATCGCCGATCGCATGAGCAAAGAGCCGGCCGCCGGCGGAGCGCCTCCACCGAAGACCGACCCCGTTCACGGCACGCGCGGCGGTTGCGGGCTCGTGTTCGACAAGGTCAAGGGCTCGTCGTTTCCCGTTGCGATCAACATTTTCGGAAGTTACGAGCGGATGCACCGAGCCCTCGGCGTCGACAGTTTCGAGGAGTTGGCTGATCGCGTCTCAGCATTGGTCAAGCCCGACATGCCGACCGGCTTGCTCGACAAGATGAAGAAACTTCCGCAGCTTGCGAAGCTCGCGAGTTTCGGACCCAAAGTCGTCAAGCGTGGCCTCTGTCAGGAGGTTGTACACACCGAAGGCGCCGATCTGCTGAAACTTCCCATCATTCAATGTTGGCCACACGACGGCGAGGCGGGTTACGGCCTTAAACCCGCGGACGATAAGGAGGGCACCGGGCGATACATCACGTTCGCGGGAATTTATACGAAAGACCCCGAGTCGGCGGAGCGAAACGTCGGGATGTATCGCGTGCAGGTGTACGGTTCGAAGCTGGCGGCCATGCACTGGCACATGCACCACGACGGTGCGCGACACTTTCGGAAGTATAAAGCACGCGGCGAGCGGATGCCTTTAGCGATCGTGCTCGGCGGAGAACCGGTGTTGCCGTACGCGGCTACGTGCCCACTCCCACCGGACGTAAGCGAGTTGCTGTTCGCGGGTTTCCTTAACGGTGGTGGGATCGACCTGGTGCCGTGCAAGACGATTCCGCTTGAAGTCCCGGTCAACGCCGAAATCGTGATCGAGGGTTGGGTCGATATCGACAGAACGCTCATGGAGGGGCCGTTCGGCGATCACACCGGGTTCTATTCTCTGGCGGATCGTTATCCGGCGTTTGACGTGTCAGCCATTACGCATCGAAGGAACGCGGTGTTTCCCGCGACGATCGTCGGCAAGCCGCCGCAAGAGGATTACTACCTGGGCAAAGCGACGGAGCGAATCTTCCTGCCGCTGCTGAAGATGATCATTCCCGATCTTATCGACTATTCATTACCGATGTTCGGAGCCTTTCATAACTGCGTTTTTATAAAGATTCGCAAGGAGTATCCGCTGCAGGCGCGGAAGGTGATGAGCACCGTTTGGGGGGCCGGGCAGATGATGTTCTCGAAAATGATCGTCGTCGTCGACGAGCACGTGAACGTTCATGATGAGCAGGACGTGTTGTTCCACGTGGGAGCCAACGTGGACTGGCGACGTGATACGATGATCGTTGACGGGCCATGCGACGTGCTCGACCATTCGACGCCGTACTACGGTGCGGGGGCGAAAATTGGGATTGACGCCACGCGCAAAATCGCTGGGGAAGGTGTCGTGCGCGACTGGCCGGAGGAGCTTGAGACCAGTGAAGCCGTTCGGCAGCTTGTCGAAAAGCGCTGGTCGCAATACGGTTTGTGATTTAACGTGCCGCGGTCGGCGAATGCGTCGACCTCCTCGCGCGGCACTCGTCGGAGTCCGACCATGCCGAACCGATTGGTGCATTTCACGTTTACGTATTCCGAGCCGCGGGCTTTGGCCCGCGCGATTTCTCCACGTTCGAAGTTGCTAAAAGACCGGCGGACCCGGCAGTCGAATGCTCGAGATGCCTTGGCGTTCCGTCACGCAACGTTTGACTGGTCTTTCCGAGCCGCTCCTGCGGAGAGCGAAGCTACTGCGGAGGGCGAAGCTCCCGTGAGGGAGCGATCCCGCGTTCTGCGGTCATCTCCGATCGTCCGCTCCCTCACGGTCGCGGCTCGGTTCAGCCCCACCCGTGGAATGCCGCGTGACGGAGCACGAGCGTTGGTTCTCCGTTTGCTTTGCGCGGTAGCGATAGTCGTGCTGTTGGGCGGCTGCGGTCGGGGGGAGGATTCGGGTGGTGGGGGAAGGCCCGCCGACGTGGATGCGAAACGCGCCGACGTCCTTGTGTTTCCTGACGCCCTGAAGGTGGAAGACGCGTCGGTCAACGAGTTCGTCACCCGCGCGATGCGTATTTGTGGCCTGGGTGACTACAACGCCTTTCGGTTACTCTGGAGCGTTCGGGACGACCCGCTGCCGCGCGGGGAGTTTGAGGAGGGCTGGGATGCCGTCCAGACGATCCGTGTCGAGGAGCTTCGGAAGGTGATGCTCGCGGGCGATTCAGCCGGCGACGTCGCGGCGGCAAGGACAACCGGTGGGGTCGTTGCGGGGCTGGAAAGTGTGTACGTTATGGTCGCCGGCGTGGAATTCGATCCGACGCACAGGATCGGCCGTAGCGAGCCTCAACGCGAGGTGATCCTGATGCTCGTCAGAGAGCACGACGCGTGGAAGCTGGCCCAGCCGCCCAAGAAAATGCGTCTCTGGGCTCGTAGGGAACTCGAACGTCGCCGATCCGACGCCAAGGAATCCGCAGCGGCGGCATTGTCCGATCCGTCCTCCGTAAACGCGGGGCGTCCCGCGACTCAGCAGGCCAACCCGTGACGTTTGCGGCGCGGTTCGAGGAGCGTGCGCGCTGCTCAGCTCGTCATGACGCCTCTCACACCTGCTCGAAGATCCGCCGGGCGCGACTTGCAAGTTACCAAATTTTCAATTTGCCTCGCGCGCGTTCGTAGCGCATAGTTCAGGTGTAGGTCATTTAGGCCTAGGTTCCGGCGACTGGCCCGGAACGTCAGAAAGTGGGAAGCCTCGCAAGGGTTGCAAGAGCGCATTGCGCGCCCAACCGATGAGCGGGGCTTCTTTTGTAGCTCCCGGCTGCGTAGCTAACACGCCTTTCGCCATCGCCGCCCATCATTTCACAGGTTGACTGCCGTTTGTATGGTAGGTCGAAAGCCCCGGCGGCCGCCTCGGATTGGACGCTCCGCACTACTCGCGTAGGATGCGGTTCTTACGCTTCGTGGTCCGTCGTGCTTGGTGGGATTGGTGTGCCTGAACGATCCCACGCACTCCGGTGATCTCCGATCGTCCGCTCCCTCACGGTCGCGGCTCGGAGCGCCTGTCGATCGGTGCACGATGGAGCACGAGCGTCGTGCGTTCCAGGGTGTTTGCGTAGGAAGGGAGTCCAGTTCGTCGATGGCCCAGACGCCGTTCGTTCATCTCCACGTTCACACGCATTACAGCCTGCT
>JADFRO010000304.1 GCA_022561255.1 Planctomycetota bacterium
TAAATGTAAAGAGCTTGTGCCTTATCATTTTTCTTGACCCATGCCAAAACCCTCAGTAGGATGTGCCCCCTTCCATCATTAATATAATGCTGAATCTAAGGAGGGAAATCTTGAAAGTACTCTTGATAGGCGGGGGAGCACGCGAAGATGTGCTGGCCTGGAAAATCTCCCAATCTCCGCTGTGTGATGAATTGTTTATCGCGCCGGGCAATGCAGGATGTGAACGTTGGGGTAACCTGGTTGCTCTAAAAGATACGCAGATTCCGCAATTACTGAATTTCACTACGGACAATCACATCGATGTAACCGTGGTCGGGCCAGAAGCTCCGCTGGCCGAGGGCATCGTCGAGTTTTGATTTACCGTCAAGAGCGTCCTCGCGGCGGTTTTTTTGTTCGGCGACGACTCGGACTGTTGCTCGATCTTGGGAGGATCCTTCGTTTCAATACGCGAGGACGTCTCGATGTCGCTCTTGACGTCCTTCAATCCCCGCTTGAATTCGACGATACTCTTTCCGATCGACCGCGCCACATCCGGCAGACGCCGGCCGAACAGCAGAAGCATCACCACGCCGATGACAATCCACTCGATGCCGCCGGGCATTCCGAACATTGCTAGGAACGGTTGAGTCATAAGAGCACGCCGAACGAAACGCGTCGCTCGCCGACCCGGGTACATTCCGGGTTGGCAAACGCGGACACTGATAGGGAGTATACCGTACCCCCTGTGGAAGCGTCAAAGTCGCCTCTTTTATCGGCACTTCGACCGGATCAAGCAACCTCCGATTCTTGTCAGATGCCGCCGACTCCCTACAATCGCGGACCCATCGGTTCACCGACCGGCCTGTCGAGAGCCGTGGTCAGAACTCGCCCAGCGAACCACCCCGGTGGCGGCACCCAAGACGGCCCCCAGTGTTGCGTCACACGTTATTCGATGGGTGGGGCGAAGCAGAGCCGCGACCGCGAGGGAGCGGACGATTGGAGATAGCCGGGGGGCGCGCAATCGTTCCCTCACGGGAGCTTCGCTCTCCGCAGGAGCTTCGCTCTCTGCAGGAGCGGCTCGGGAAAAGCCGTCAACCGAGATGTAGCGGAACAACTAGTAGCCGGACCGACTTCGACAAGGCGAGATGAATGGCTCCAAGACGGTTCCTCATCACAGCAGCCCTGCCCTATTCCAACGGCCGGCTCCACGTAGGCCACATCGCCGGTGCCTACCTACCCTCCGACACCTACGTCCGCTACCTCCGCGCCACCGGTGCGGACGTCCGCTTCATCTGTGGTAGCGACGACAACGGCGTAGCAGCCGTCAAGACAGCCCGAGAGCAGAAACGCAGCGTCGAGGAACTGACCGCCCATTACAATCAATCGCAGGCAAGAGATTTCGCCGGGCTGAACATCGAGTTCGACATCTTCGGCGGCACCCACCAACCGGGCTACGTCAAGATGCACGAGAAGTTTAGCCAGGATTTTTTCCTCGCCATCGAAAGCAAGAAGCTGTTCACCAAGCGCAAGACCAAACAGCTCTACGACACGAAGGTCGAACAGTTTCTACCCGACCGGTTCGTCAAAGGGACATGCCCACACTGCGCCAGCGACAACGCCTTCGGCGATCAGTGCGAGGGTTGTGGCCGGGCGATCGACCAACTGTCGCTGATCAATCCCATCAGCGTCATGACCGACTCGACGCCGGAATTGCGCGAAACGGTTCACTGGTACCTGCGCCTCGATGAGCTTCAGCCGCGCCTTGCCGAGTGGCTCGCCGGCAAGAAGGATCAGCAATCGTGCGGCGCCGCGTGGCGAGCGACGGTCCTTAATCAATCCCTAGGCCGCATGGAGGCGGAGGGTCTGCCCGAACGCGCCATGACACGCGACTTGACCTGGGGCGTACCCGTTCCTCTCGACGATCCCGACGCCGAAGGGAAATCGCTCTACGTCTGGTTCGACGCGCCGATCGGCTACGTCTCGTTCACCGGGGCTCTGTGCGAACAAAAAGGGGAGGGCGTCGACGCCTTCGCCCACTGGTGGAAGGATCCCGAGTGCAAGGTCGTACATTTCATCGGCGAGGACAACATCGTTTTCCACGCGATTACCTGGCCCGCGATGATGCTCGCAACGCACGACAGCGACAGTTTGCAGGGCGTGAAGGGTGAGTATCAACTGCCCCATAACGTCGTAGCCAATGCTTTTGTCAACATGAAGTTCCCCGGCAAGGACGAGGAAAAAATCAGCAAGAGCAGGGGCAACGCCATCTGGATCGAGGAGTACCTCCAGACCTTCGACCCCGATCCGCTACGCTACTACCTGACCGCCATCGCACCCGAGAACGCGCGCACAATGTTCGAGCTTGACGATTTCATCGGTCGAAACAACGGCGAGTTTCTCAACGCGTTTGGGAACTTCTTCAACCGTACCATGACGTTCGCCCACAAGTATTTCGACGGCAAGATCCCGTCACCTTCCGCGCGAGACGACACCGACAGCCGGCAGCTCGAACGCCGACGCGAAGCGGCCGACAAAACCGGCGCCGAGCTCGAAGACTGCCATTTCAAAGCCGCCCTTACAGAGGTCATGGCCCTCGCCCGTGCGGGCAACGGGTATTTTGACCTCACCAAGCCGTTTCTGACGCGCAAGACCGACATGGAAGCCTGCGGCCGAGCGATCAACGTCTGCTTTCAGACCGCAAGAACGCTGACGACCCTGATCGCCCCGTTTCTGCCGACGACGGCCGAAAAGTGCGCCACCATGCTCAATCTGCCCGACGATTGGAAACGATGGGACAAGGCTGTGGATGAACTGGGCGAAGGCCACGTGCTCGGCGAACCCGTCATTCTCGTAAAGAAACTCGACGCCAAGGAGCTCTTTGGCGAATAGGGCGAAGACGGTTGGCGTACAGAAGAACTGATCCGATGCGTACCGTATGGCTGATCCGAGCCGCGACCGTGAGGGAGCGGAACATGGCGCTGGCGACAAGCCGGTGAAATAACGACATGTTTACCGTCAACAAAAACCCAACGACCGACGACCTTTACAAGTTCGCCTGGTCGATGCTCGGCGGTTTCGGCGTCATGGGGTTGCTTCTCTGGCTCGCGAGCTCAGTTCTGGGCTGGATAGAGATCGATCCGGACCGCGCGCGACGAATAACTTTCGTACTCTTTGCGATCGGCGCTGTCATGTTCACCGTGGGGCGCTTCGCTCCACACGCGGCAGCGAGAGCTCTGTACGTCGGATGGATGTCCGCCGTCGTTCCCATCGGCATCGTCATGTCGACGATCATGCTGACGGTACTGTTCATTGTCATCCTGCCGATCTTCTCCGTGATCGTGCGGTTCGGCGATCCGCTACGCAAGAAACTCAACACCGGCGCTTCCTACTGGGAGGATTCCAAACCGTACGAACATACAATCGAACGAATGCGAAGACCTTTCTGACCACTACGAAAATGAAACTGGGGGCTAGGACAACAGAGCCGTGAGATGCTCCACTGCGCCGATACACGAAGTCTGCGCGGCTCAGCGGGAGCTTCGCCCTCCCGGTGAACGACCCGCCAATCAAATCAAAGGTTAACGCTGGACTAACCAACGATGATCATCCTCGGAATATCTTGCTACTACCACGACGCCGGCGTAGCCCTGGTGCGCGATGGGCAGCTCATCGCCGCAGCCGAGGAGGAGCGCTTTACACGAAAAAAACACGACCACGGGTTCCCCCACAACGCCGTCGAATACTGCCTCCGCGAGGCGGGCGTTACGATCGACCAAGTCGACCACATTGCGTTTTACGAAAAACCGCTGGTCAAATTCAATCGCATTCTCGAAACGATCCTCGCCTATTGGCCCCGCACCTACCGCCCGTGGATGACCGCGATGCCTCTTTGGCTGGGACACCGACTGCGCATCGGCGACGATA
>JADFRO010000305.1 GCA_022561255.1 Planctomycetota bacterium
ACCACCGATCGCCAGAAGAAGGGCGCCCACTCCGACAATCAGAACTGCCGCTGCGCGACGGCGGGTTGGATCGATCGGACCGTCATGGGTCGACATGAGCGGCTCACTGAACGGACGGCTTCATCGCGTATTGCCGAGTTTCGGGCGGAACCTCGTCGACGCCCGGCGGCACGAGCTCGGTCTGAAACCAAAGGGCACGATCGTAAATCCGTTGCGGCGCGCGCAACCGCGCGGTACGGGCTTGCAAGCCCCACAAATCGCCTCGAAGCGCGATCCACTGCGCCTCGATACCGACGATGCGGGCTGCGCAGCGGGATCGTTCCGCGCGCAAATGAACGACAACGATCGCGATCCCCGCGAATCCGGCGATCAGAGCGCACCCGCGAAACGTGTTCAACCTCGCCCCCCCGCGTGCTGCGATGATCGCGCCAGCGGGATCTTGATCCGAACGCCCTCTCGAATTCGATTCGGGTCGGGAAACTTCTCTTTGTTCAGTTCGTGCAGTTCATGCCATCGCGCGGCACTTCCCAACTGCTTGCGGGCGATGCTCGCGTAGCGATCGTTCTTCTTGACCTGATACCAGCGAAACGAGCGCGGCTTGGTCTTCGCAGGCGCCCCAGGCGACGCGCGTCTTGAGTTCGCGCCCGCCACGAGGTTTTTGGTCGCCAAACGCCGCGACGCCACCGGCGGGATGGCTAGCACCATTCCAATCTGAATCGCATCGGGGTTGGACAGAACGGA
Organism: Planctomycetota bacterium; assembly: GCA_022561255.1. Classification (GTDB taxonomy): domain Bacteria; phylum Planctomycetota; class Phycisphaerae; order UBA1845; family UBA1845; genus JAJRUK01. The sequence goes on from JADFRO010000305.1 coordinate 742, forward strand.
GCGGTTGGCGTTGAAAATTGCCTCGATGAAACTCCGCGACTTGCTTCCGTAGTACACACCGGCGATCTTCGACAACGTATCGCCCGATACAACGGTGTGTTGCTTTCCCGGGCGCCGCGTCGGGTTCGCTGCCTGCTGCGCGCGATCGTAGTCGCGGCGGAGCGGCGCCTGCGCGGTCACGGAGCGCCGTTGTACCGGTTGGGCAACCGCGTCGGTCGTCACCGGCGTTGTTGCGAGCCGTCGTGTTGGTCCCGCGCCCCCAGCGAGGCGCTGCGCCTCAGCGATCGCCAGGCGTTGCTGAAGTTGTCGGCGCTGTTGCGCGGCTTGCTGTGGATCGAAAGACACCCGTTGGCCGACCGTCGGCCTCGCCGACGACGTGTGCGAGCCCGCTGAAGCCCGGGGCTGAGGCGACCTCAGCGCAGCTTTGCGCGCCGCAGCTTCGCGTTCCGTTGGAGCGAAGGCAAGATCCGCTCCGCTACTGGGAGACTGCGTCGTGCGGACTTGCGTTGGGCGTCGAGTCAGCGCCATGTCGGCGGTACGCTGTGGCTTGGGAGTCGGTAGGGATATTCGTGGCGACGCGACGGAATGCACCGGCGGCGTCTTGCTTCGCTCGACGTCAGCCAGAATCGAGGGCTGCGTCAGGAATGGCTCGATCTGTCCGCGGTTCGTAAGAATGACGGCGAAGCAGATGATAAAAGCCAGTCCGGCAATAAGTCCGACTTTCGTCTCGCTCGCCATAGCGTTCACCAACCTCCCTGCGTGGCCGCGTTTCGATGCCGTACTACGCATGGCGGGCCACGGACTTCCCGACGCCGCCGGTACCACGCTGCCCGTTAGGAGCGAGCGTGCGTTGCCCGAGCACGACCGTCAGCCGCCGGTAGCGCCGACTCCTCGCACAGTACAGTTAAGGATATCGTCTAACCCCGCCCCTTCGCTTAAAGCCGAACCGCAACCCGCAACTTTGCGCTTCGGGATCGGGGATTGGCGGCGCGCTCATCAGCCTCGGCGACGATCGGCCTCTTGTTGGTCAACTGGTAGATCTCTTCCTTCTTACGCTCCCGAAAATCGATCTTCACCGCACGATCTTCCACGCTGTGAAAGGCGATGATGCCGATGCGTCCGTCCGGCGCGAGCAGACTCGGTGCCTGTTTCAGCAGCGCCGCCAGGTTGGCAATCTCCTCGTTGACCGCCATCCGCAGTCCAAGGAACGTGCGCGTGGCTGGATGAATCCTGGATCGGCGCGAGTTTGGGTCCGCAATGTGCAGCGCATCGCAGATGATCCGCACGAGCCGCCCCGTCGTCGTAATACGACCGTCACGCCGAACGTTGCAGATACGCTTGGCGATCCGGCGCGAGGCAAATTCCTGAGCGTTACGATAGAGAACGTCACTGAGATCGTTTTCTTTGAGCCCGTTGACCAGATCCGAAGCCGTAACCTTCAGGCGTGGATCCATCCGCATATCGAGCGGGCCGTCGTGCTGAAACGAAAACCCACGCGCGCCGTCGTCCAATTGCGTCGAGCTTACGCCGAGGTCGGCCAGAAGAACGTCCACGCGCGGAAGATTCAGTTCCGCCAGCGCGTCGGGCAGTTCGGCGAAGTTCGCGTGAACAAGCTCAACGCGAGCCTCGCACGCAGCCAACGTCTCCTTGGCAATCGCCAGATTCGCCGGATCAACGTCGAGTCCGACCAAGACGCCTTCGGGCCCCAACTGCTGAGCCAGCAACGCAGCGTGGCCCGCGAGCCCGACCGTCGCATCGACGACAACGTCGCCACAGCGCACGCCGAGGAGGTCGCATACCTGTCGCGGCAGCACCGGCGTGTGACCTGACGACTCGACCTCCAACACATCCTTCCAAACGAACCAACCGTCAGGGGGCTGTCACACCTCCGTGGCGACAAAATCACCCCCAACGTGGACGCGCGATTCCGCCGCTTGGCGGGCTGCGGCGTAGGAGGAAAGCGTGACGTGATTGAATCGACCGCCCATCGATCGTAATCGACGAACACGAGCCTCCAACTCCGCAATCTCTTGCGAACTCGGACGCTCAACCGAACCCGCAGGCCCAATCGATTGCTGCCGCTGCTGGATTCGCCGTACAAGACGTTCCGGCGCGCACGTCATACCCAACTCCTTCACTTACACGCTCCACGCACGACCGCGAGGCGAATCCTTTCGCTTCTACCGCGACCGCGCCGTTGGCCTGAGCGATCAACAAACTTCCGTAGAGCCCTTCACCCTCCGCAAACCACTCGCTGCGTAACCCGATTCCGTTCGAGTTTCTGCGACGAGCAGGACCGGCGTCACTCCTTCGGCCGTCGCCGAAGGAACGCGTGCCAGTCCGGCCACTCCTCGCCTTCCCAGTCGATGCCGATCGACTGGTCCAGATCCGCCCGGTTCCACACGTCGATCCGGTTTTTCTGTCCTACGAGAAAAACCTCCTCTCCAAGCCCGGCCTTCTTGACCAGGTTAATGGGGAGCACGAAACGCCCCTGCTTGTCGATATCAACGCGAGAGGCGAGCGCGTAGAACTGAAGCTCGAAGCGAAGAGAATCCGGCCCGGAGTCGAACTCCGTTTCGATCCGGGCCGCCAGGGTCTCGAAACCTCGCTCCGTATAGATTGAAAGCGTGCCGCGATGCTCGCCAAGGGTGATGAACAGCCCCGAGCCCTCACGCTCGACATCGATTGCCTCTCGCAATTGCGATGGGAGCTGGATCCGGTTCTTGGCGTCGATCGTACGGTCATATTGACCTGTGAAAAACCGCATAAAGTATCATTCGTCTATCCACTTCGTGGGATTGATCGGCAAACTGTACCAATTCGTGCCACCACGTGCAACAAAAAAATCTGCGATTTCGTGATTGGAGCGTCCGGAGCCTGACTTCCGACCCCAGCCACTAGATGTAGGGACTGCGCCTGGGGGACACCCAAGGTCGCCGCTACAGACCGAACGTCTTGCTCGGAGCGGCGAGCGCAAGTCGACCTTCTCGGCCGCATCCGGCTCCCAAGGGCAGCCCAAGCGGGGTTCGGCTGGCGCAGTTATAGTTGTCGACATGCTGGACTGGCTCAAATCGATCGACTGGGCGGATGCAAGCACCGTCAACGCCTTGATCGCCGCGATGGCCCTCGCGGTGATTGGGCTTT
>JADFRO010000306.1 GCA_022561255.1 Planctomycetota bacterium
AAACGCCTCAGCCATACAGATCACGCCGAAGTTGAGAAAGAACATCCGACGCCCACTGGAGCACGACGAAGCGGTGTCCTGGCTCGAAGCAACACGAAACGGGCCGACGCGGTACGGCATGCCCGCCGAAGAACGGGTTTGGCTTTACCGACTCGCGATGGAAACGGCCCTGCGAAGTTCCGAGCTTCGAGCACTCAGGCGAGAGAACTTCGAGCTTGACGACGCCGAGCCGTTCGTGTGGCTTCCCGGCGACGACACGAAGAACCGGCAAGCTGCGGAGCTGCCGCTACGGGCTGAGACGGTCAGCGAGCTTCGCTGTTTTCTCGACGGAAAGCACCCGAACGCGGTAGTGTTCCCCAACATGCCGAAGGGCTACGACGTTGCGGACGTGTTGAAGGCGGACCTGAAATGTGCAGGCGTACCCTATGAGACCAGCTCTGGGCGGGTGGATTTCCACGCCCTTCGCGGAACGTGCCTATCGTGGCTTGCCGACGCCGGGACCCCACTCAAGGTGCTGCAAGACTTCGCCCGACATTCGACGCCGACGCTGACCATGAATGTCTACGCCCGCACGCTGCGGGGTTCCCTGGCGGGAGCTGCGGCCCGGTTGCCCGACCTGGCGGGTTCAGGGCGAGCGGCGGCGAGAGCAACGGGGACTGACGATATCGCCGCTCAGCAAACTACACCAAAAACGACACCAAACACAGGTCAGAAACGTGCATCTGCCTGCTCTAACTTGCACGCGAAGAGCGCGGAACAAAGGCACGGCACGACTACGACAAAAGACTATAAAAATAGTGAACAACAGCGCATCGACACGCACCAAAACGCACTGAGGGTGCTGGGGATCGAACCCAGGACCTACGGCTTAAAAGGCCGGTGCTCTACCACTGAGCTACACCCCCTCGGTCGCCTGACGAAATAACCGCCCGCAACATTTTTTGCAACCCTGACCATCGCGCGGATGGACGTCCGAACGAAAACGTAGTATCGGGGAACGCCGCGTAGGCATCACGCCCGCAGCAGGGCACGCAAAAATCGAGACGCCGGTGCGTCACTCGCTCTCGTACTGCAGGATGGCGTGGATCGGAAACTCCTTGAGCTGATCGCGACCGTTGAGAAATGTGAGCTCGATCAGAAAGGCTACACCGACGATCTCCGCGCCCAACGCGCGAACGAGTCGGCAGCAGGCCGCCATGGTCCCGCCCGTGGCGAGAAGATCGTCCACCATGAGAACGCGCTGCCCTGGCTGAATCGCGTCTTTGTGGATCTCGACGCCATCGGTCCCGTACTCAAGGACGTACTCCTCGGCGTGCGTCTCACCGGGCAGGCGGCCCGGCTTGCGAATGGGAACGAAGCCCGCAGAAAGATTCTGCGCGACGGCCGTCCCGAAAATAAACCCGCGAGATTCAGCGCCGACGACGAGGTCGATGTTCATGCCCCGAAACGGCTGGGTGAGGTATTCCACGGCCAAAGAGAGTCCAGCCGGGTGGGCCAGCAGTGGCGTGATGTCCTTGAAGGTGACACCCGGCTTGGGAAAATCCGGGACGTCGCGGATCAGATCCCGAAGCTTCGTTATTTGGATTCGCTCGCCTGATTCGAGCATGGTAACGTCCATTTTTCACCCTCCCGGCGGGCCACGCAGACCGCTCCCCCACGGTAAACCGTTGACACAGTACACGACCTGGTACACAAAGGCGAGCCAATGGGAAAGCACCGCTCCATTTTGATAACGGCCGGACCGACTCACGAGGCGATCGATGCCGTTCGCTACGTCGCCAACCGATCAAGCGGACGGATGGGCGTTGCGATAGCCGAGGCCGCGCGGGACGCCGGGTGGAACGTAACGCTGCTGCTGGGGCCGGGCTGTGCTCCTCCGCGCGACGGTGTGACCGTTCGGGATTTCGTCTCGACGGCCGATCTTGCCAAGCTGCTGGATCGAATGTTCTGCGATTGCGACGTGCTGATTATGGCCGCCGCTGTTGCCGATTTCCGACCGGCTGAACCGGCGAAGGGCAAGATACCCCGAAGCCAAGAGCGTCTCGTCGTGGAAATGGACCGGACGCCGGATCTCGTTGCGCGGTGCGCAAGCGCGAAGAAACCGCATCAGTTCGTGGTCGGTTTCGCACTCGAAGACCCCCAGGATCTGCAGCGTCGGGCGCATGAGAAACTTCGGCGTAAGGGTCTTGATGCCCTAGTCGCCAATCCGCTCGACACAATGGGAGCTGAAACCGTCAACGGGTTCCTCTGTACGGCGGACGGTCAGACTCTAACGCCGAGCGGCAAGAAGAATAAAGACGGCACGTTGTCGAAAGTCGCGTTCGCCCGCTGGCTCATCGAATGGGTAGGTGAACGGGTTTCCAAGACGGGGAAAGGCTAAATCACCACGGGGCTCCCGGCGGAACGAGGACCATCCCGGCCCCGCCGGGGCCCGTAGTGCGGTCGGGGTAAAATTCGTCGGCTAGTACCGTTCGCCGAGCTCCGCTCCCATCCTCTTATTTGCCGCGAGACTCCGCACCTCCATCTGCGGCGTAGGCGCGCTGAGTTCCGTTGCGACTTGTGTATCCATCGGACAGGGTTCGTCCCGGCTCGATGAGGGCTTTCCCACGCCACATTGGGGTTTCTCCTGTAGTTCGCCCGTTCTCGGACTCGTTAACGCGGCTTCCGGTGGCTATAATTCTGTCCCGTGATCGCAAGATTCCATAGCGTCGCATTCAACGGCATTGAAGCGGTGCCCGTCGAGATCGAGGTCGACGTCTCCGCGAAGGGCTTCGCCGGTGCGATCGTCGTCGGACTGCCCGACGCCGCCGTGAAGGAAAGCATCGAGCGCGTGCGCAGCGCTTTGCACAACAGCGGTTACAGCTTTCCGCGTCACAAGACGGTGATCAATCTCGCCCCGGCTGATCTGCGAAAGGAAGGGCCAATCTTCGATCTGGCGATCGCGCTGGGAATCAGCGCGGCGTCAGGCAGCGTCCAATTCGAGCGGACTGAGGACTACGTCGTCTTGGGCGAATTGGCCCTCGACGGTCGCGTTCGACCCATAACCGGAGCACTATCCGCCGCGCTGCAGGCCAAGAGTCGCGGAGCGCGCGGAATCGTCGTGCCGATGGAAAATTCACCCGAGGCGGCGGTGGTCGACGGTCTCGACGTCATTGCGGTCACGTCGCTGACCGAGGCGATCGGGTTCCTCGTGGGCGATCTGCCCATCGAACCAACCGTGGTCGATCTGGATGCGATTTTTGCAGCCTCCGCAGTTTACGACTGCGACTTCGCCGACGTGCGAGGCCAGGAACACGTCAAACGAGCGCTGACGATCGCGGCCGCCGGAATGCACAACGTGCTGCTGATCGGTCCGCCTGGTAGCGGTAAGACGATGCTCGCCAAGCGCCTTCCGACGATCCTTCCGCCGCTCACGCTGGAGGAGTCGCTTGAAACGACGCGTATCCATTCCGTTGCCGGGCTACTGCGCCCGCGTGTCGCCCTTTTGGCAACAAGACCCGTCCGAACGCCCCACCACTCCGCCAGCACGCCGGCGCTGGTCGGCGGCGGGTCGATCCCCAAAGCCGGCGAAGTCTCGCTGGCCCATCACGGCGTGTTGTTTCTCGACGAGTTCCCGGAGTTCTCACGAAGCGCCCTGGAGGCCTTGCGACAACCGCTGGAGGACGGCGAGATCACGATCGCACGCTCGCACACGACAACGAAATACCCCGCCTCGTTGATGTTGATCGCCGCAATGAACCCGTGTCCCTGCGGGTACTTCGGCGACGCTCGAAAGGCTTGCAAGTGCTCGCCGATGCAGATCGAGCGCTACCTGTCAAGAATCAGCGGACCACTTATCGATCGGATCGACCTCCACGTCGA
>JADFRO010000307.1 GCA_022561255.1 Planctomycetota bacterium
CTCAGAGCGCAGAAACAAAAGATACGTCAGATGCTTCGCGCGAACTCGGCAGAGAGGGGGGCCAGAACGCAACCCTCGTTTCCGAAAGCATTTTGTCGCGCGCCGGGTCAGCACGGTACACGATTTCTTGTGTAACGGGTGTGGCGACGTGATCGTGTCTACAACATTAGCTCCGATTCCGCTCGTGGACGTGCAGGCGCAGAACGAATCGTTACGCGCCGAGCTCGACGACGCCGTGCGCTCGGTCGTTTCGCGCGCTCAGTTCATCGGGGGGCCGGCCGTCGATGCGTTCACCGAAGCGTTCGCCGCGTTCTGCGGAGTGAAACACGCGGTTGGCTGCGCTAACGGGACGGAGGCGCTTCGTCTTGCGATCTTGGGGGTGCTGGGTCCGGGCGATGGCTGCGCCGAAATCATTACGGTCTCGCACACGTTCGCAGCCACAGCGGAAGCGATCGTTATGGCGGGTTATACCCCGGTGTTCGTCGACGTCGATCCGAAAACGTATCTGATGGACCTCGATCAGTTGGCTGATGCTTGCGGACCGATCACGGCTGCGGTGATCCCCGTACATCTCTACGGGCAAATGGTCGACATGGCTCGGCTTGCCGCGTGGGCCGACGGGCGTGGCCTGGCGGTCATTGAGGACGCTGCGCAGGCGCACGGTGCACGATTCGGCGGAGTAGCACCTGGACAACTAAGCCAGGCGGCTTCATTTAGTTTCTACCCCGGCAAGAACCTCGGCGCCTGGGGCGACGCCGGCGCGGTCGTCTGCAACGATGCACGAATCGCCGAACGGATCGCTCAACTGGCGGACCACGGTCGCAGCGATAAGTTCACGCATGCGCGGGTAGGATCCAACGCGAGGATGGATGCGATCCAGGCGGCGGTCCTTCGGGTGAAGCTCGGTCGTCTCGACGGATGGAACGCGGCGCGACGCCGCGTAGCCGGGTGGTATGACGATTTACTAAGGAGCCGGTGCGACATCTTGCTGCCGAGGACCGCCTATGCGCCTGAGCATGTTTTTCACCTCTTCACGGTTCAATTGACCGAACGAGATGCTGTGCGAAAATCGCTGAGCGAACAAGGGATTGCGACGGGGATTCACTATCCCATACCGGTGCACGACCAGCCCGCGTATCGCAAGTTCGCGACCGGCCGGGACGCACTGCCCGTTACCAGCGCACTCTGCAAGCGGATACTTTCCTTACCGATGTACCCCGAGTTGACCCGCACACAAGCCGAGCGCGTCGCCGCCGCTGTGATCAGCGCTGCCGCTAAAACCGCCGCTACGGCCTTGGCGTAGCGCCCTATTTGCCCGTCTTTTTCTTCCCCGGCGCAAACAAGAAGTTTAACTCCTTCGTCTCGCCCGCTGCGACTTCGACGGTTGCGGTTTTCGTACCGAACACCTCGTGCCACGCCTGAAGGACGTACTTGCCCGGCGGGAAGTCCGTGAATTCGTAGTCTCCGGAGGCGTCGGTGGTCAGGAAGAACGCGTGGTCGTGAACGATCAGCCAGCCGTTCATCCACGGGAAGAGCTTGGATCGAAACTCCATGGTCTCAGGGTTCTCGTAGATCATGGCGAGTTCCATTCCCTTCATGGGAAATGAAAACGACTGATCCTCGTTCTTTTTCGCGAGAAAGTGGACATTGTGCTTGAGCTTGTCGTCGTTGCGAATGCCGAAGGCTCCCAACGAAGAGACGACCAGGAGGTGTGGCGTGAACTGACAGTCGAACATGCTTAAGGTCGGGGAAGGCCCGGGAGTCTTTTGGCGAATATCCACCGGCCCCTCCTTGATCCAGATCGCGACGTTCCGCAACGTGACGGGATCGGTGTTTTTGTTAAGGATGACGCTTTCGGACATAATCGTCGTGGATGGTTGACAGGCCGCGTCCTTGGGCACCTCCACGGGCGTGGGTTTGTATTCGGCGGGATTCCCCGTGAACACCGCCTTTCCCTTGATGGTCACAGTCTTTTCATCGCCCACGCCCAATACCGGCAAGCCCGCCGCCAGCGGCATGACGACCGCTACACCAAAAGCGATTCTCTTACGAAGCATATTCCGTCTCTCCAAATGCACAGATAACCAAGCTCAAAACCGACCGTACGTGGGAAGTTGTAGCCAATTGCGTCTGCGCCCGCAAGGGTGGGCAGCGCTAGCGCTGGGCGTTAAGATGACCCTCCTGGATAAGCCCAAACCGGGTCGGCGCTGCCGGGTTGAAACCGGCGGCCCCCGGCAGACCATTGAGACGTCAACCATGACTCGTGCAGCCCCATCCGAAACCCCTCTGGAAGAGCGTGCCGCCGAGGCACGTTCGCAGCTCGACGCGCACACACGCTCGATCGTGGCGTGGCATTTCGATCCAAAGACCGGTTGTCCATTTTGGCTTGACTACGCCGAGTCACTGAGCTGGGATCCGCGTAAAGAAATTCATAGCTACGCCGACCTGGACAAGTTCGACAGCTTTCAAGACGAGTGGCTGCGCGGCGGCCCGGTACGGCGGTGGGTACCCAAAGCCTACGCCGATCGTCCGATCTACGTCTTCGAGACCGGGGGAAGTACGGGCGTCCCCAAGAGTCGCATCAGCATCGAGGACTTCAAAACGGACTACGAGCTTTTCAGCGAGACGCTCTGCGACGAGGGATTTCCGAAGGGGTCGGACTGGCTGATGCTGGGGCCGACGGGTCCGCGGCGCCTGCGAATGGCCGTCGAACATCTCTGCCAGCATCGCGGCGGCATCTGCTTCCACGTCGACCTCGACCCGCGATGGGTGGTGAAGCTGATCAGCAAGGGGCGCTCAAACGATATGTACGAGTACCGCGATCACGTGATCCAGCAGGGACTCACGCTGCTTCGCGCGCATGAAGGGATTCAGTGTCTGTTCACGACGCCGAAACTTCTCGAGGCGTTGTGCGAGCGGGTTTCGATCGCGCGACTCGGGATCAAGGGCGTCTTCTGCGGTGGAACGCAGCTAACGGCCCAGTTCCATCGGTTCGCTCGCGAGGAACTTCTGGAGGGCAAAATCGAGTTCGTTCCCACGTACGGCAATACGCTAATGGGGTTGGCCTGTCACAAACCGTTCGATCCCGCGGACAACTACAGCGTGATCTATCATCCGCCGAGCCCGCGAGCGATGATCGAAATCGTCGAGCCGGATCAACCCAAGAGAGTCGTCGAATACGGAGCCGTCGGGCGTGTACGTCTAACGACGCTAACGAAAGAGTTCTTCGTGCCGCGTTTTCTCGAGCGCGATGAGGCTGTTCGCTGTCCGCCGTGCGAGGCCTATCCCTGGGACGGAGCAGGCGACGTTCGACCGTTCTCCGGTTTCGCCAAACCGGTCGTTGAGGGAGTTTATTGATGGGTCTGGCAACAAGACACCGATGATGGTCGAAAGCGCCGACTTCTACGAAAAGGATGGAAATCCGGTCGTGGCACAGTCGTTTTGTGTTGTCGCGGACCTGCTGGGGCTCAAGGCTCGTGTAACTCGTTGCGAAGGCGAAGAGGAACTGAATGACCTGTGTACCCTTCTCGCGGATCTCTTAGCGGAAGCGACGAGCCTATTCAAAGAGGAGTGGAGCGATACGAGTTCATGGCGCCCGTGGGCGCATCGGGTTTTTTCCGACACGCTCCTATTAGGTTACCCAATTGTTTCCCGCAACGATGCTGGCGAGCCGGAACTGGGTGGGTCATTGGATTTCGTACAGTGGTTCCAGTTCCGAATGGCGCTCGGTGGGTTCTTCGTCTGCGGAGGGATGTCCATTGGGTATCTACACTTAAGCTCCGAGCATTGCTTCGGACCAGCTCTTATCGAGGCACATGAAATTGAGCAGCGCCCCCCGAACTTGC
>JADFRO010000308.1 GCA_022561255.1 Planctomycetota bacterium
CACCCTTCCCGGGTCGGTGGCGAGGCGCGGATTTGAGGGGTCGCACGGGCGCGCTGTTGCGGCGCCGTGTCCGTTCCCCAGCCTTGCTTCGCAAATGGGGCACCGGCCTCTCACAAAGTTACTTGTCGCATGATTGTGCTCGCGGTTTCAGGCGACACGGTTCCGGCGAGGCACCCCAGAGCAAACGCCGTTTTCGTGTATCGATCGACCCCCCTGTTTCCCCCCTTAGCAAGGGGGGATGAAAGGGAGGTTCCGCTACGCGCTTTCGGAGAATGCTTTAGCAAGATGCTCACTCAGACGTCGACGGAATCATCCAGAGGCGGAGGGAATCATCCGGCCGGGGGTCGTTTCTTAACCACCCGCTGTCTATTTCCGCGATTCTCTCGGTTCCGTCGGCCACCGGACGGCCTCGAGGGCGTGGGAGCGTCGGCCCGAACGAAAGGGTCGGTGTGCGGCGCTGAGTTTCGTGCCCCACGCGTTGGGGCCGGGGTCTGCTCCGCTGCCGGTCTGGATCGGCGTCCCTGGGCCACGCGAATCTCCTCCGCCGCCGGCTGGGGAGAGGGTGCTGTGAGGACATATCCCGTGGCTGCAAGTGCCATCGTCACACCGCATGCCAAGAATGCTCGGTTTTTGTTCATCATCGATTTTCTCCGGGTATATGGTTGAACCGTAGTTTGGTGATCCTTATCTGCTCTTGCTCTATTGGGCGGCGAGTGAGCCATCGGCGGTGGCTCGTGAGGAACGACGCGGTAGCATCGTTTGGCGGGGACTCATCGGGTCGTCTTATTAGGTTAGACGTTTCGCAGAGCGGGTGGTTCCCAGCAGAGGGAGCAATTTCTGCGTTATTCTTGTCCGGCGTAGCGGCACGGGTCGGGTACGCAACCGGTGGCGGCGGGAACGGCGTAGCGCGTTGACCCGGTGCGATGATGTGATAGGCTCCCCCGCGTTCAGTTGTCGGGCGGTGTCGTGCTCAGAGGTTGGATGGCAAGGATGAAAATCGGATTCAGTTCGCTGGTGTGTCCCGGTTGGGATCTTGAGACGATCGTTACGAACGCGGCGGCTTGGGGATTTGACGGGATCGAGTTTCGAGGGCTGCGCGGAGAGCTTCATCTACCGCTTGTGCCCGCGCTCGCCAAGAAGCCTGAGGCTACACGAGCGATGTTCGCCCAAAAGCAGATCGAGTGTGTTTGTCTGACGTCCTCTGCGACGCTTTGCTCAAGAAAACCAAAGGTGGTCGCCGCTCAAAAGGCCTCGCTGATCGAGGTGATGGAACTCGCCTCGGCGTTGAACTGCCCCTACGTTCGGTTGTTCCTGGGTGAGGTGGAAGGGTCGGACACCCAAGGTGCGGCGCTCGCCCGGGTGGCGGGCGTGCTGATCTCGCTCGCGCCGGTCGCGTCGCGTTTGAAGGTGACGTTGTTGGTTGAAAACGGTGGGGACTTCGCGGGAAGTGCGGACTTGTGGTTCCTGGTCGATGCGGTCAGCCACCCGTCTGTTCGCTGCTGCTGGAACCAGTGCCATGCGATGGCCCTGCGCGAGCGACCGACGATTTCCCTACCCCGTCTGGGCAACAAGATCGGGCTGGTTCATTTGTGCGATGCGCGATTCGATGGTGACGGCGTCTTGCTGGACTACGTACCCCTGGGCGATGGCGATGTCGAAATCGCCAAGCAGGTCGAGCTGCTCAAGGGGTTGTTGTTTGATCGATACCTGATGTTTGAGTGGCCGAAGTTGTGGGTGCAGTCGCTGCCGTCGGCGGAGACGATTCTGCCTGAAGTGGCGAAGTTTTTGCGCGAGCGGATCGACGCGAAGCAGGCGATTCTGTCGGCGTACAAAGGGGATAAGCACCCGGCGAAGCTGGCGGCGCGGTGACCGGCGGCGCGTTCGACCTACACCGGGAGTTGTTCGTGAGCATATGGTCGGGCGATCCGAAGCTGCATGATCGGGTGGGCCGGTAGCGGCGGTGGCCGGTATCGTCGCGATCGCGGGCACGGTGCTTCCGCAAGTCTTGGCGTTTTCCATTCCAGATAATCCGGCCCAGCGATTTGCGCTAGGTTGCGCCGCGATTTCACTATTGATCTCGTTGTTGACCGGCGCGGTGGTCGTTGCGCTTCGTGGCCGACAACAACCGGGCGCGATGGTCACGGTCGGGCACGTCGCGGCGCTGCTCTCAGGTGTCGCTGCGGCGATTGTGCAGGCGATCGTGCTGGTCATGCGCGTGGTTTATGTTTGCGTCGATCTAACGAGCGGTGTTCCGTGGCGGGACGTTCGCGCGTACGGATTTGGGACGGGAGGTCTGTGGACCGTGGGTTTGTTGGTCGCAGCGTGCGCGGTTTCGTGGCGCTCGACACGCGACGGGCGGTTGGCAGCGTGTCAGTTTTGGACCGCGGTGCTTTTCGTTGCGTGGACTGGGCTGCTTTCTCCGGTCTTGCACAGAAACACCTCGGGCGGGTACGAGCGTAGTGAGACCACCCTCATAACCTTTGCGGCGCTCTGCGCGCTATTACTGGTGGCGAGCTTGTGGAGTCTTCGGTTCGGTGATGAGGGCTCGTCCAAAGCCAGGGAGGACGAGGCTGACGAATCGCCCGAGGAGGCGCAAGCTTGGCCCGGTTTTCGCGCGAGTTGTACGGCGCTGGCTGTTCTGCTGACGGTACTGACGTGCTATCACCTGTTGGTCCCGATCCGCACGTTTGGCGGTGGTTTTCGACCGTCCGCCCTGATGGTGACCGGTTCCGTGGGGCTTGCGGGGTTGGGATGTTTGATGCTTGTACGCAAGCGGTGGAGTCGCGGTATGGCCGACGCCGCGATGGGCTTGGCATCGCTGGGTTTGTGCGCGCTGGCGACGGTGGCGGTTCCGTCACATCCGGCAGCACTTTCGGACCGCTACCCGATGGTGTTCAACGCCATGATGGTGGGTCTGGCGACGGCGACCGCTCTGTGGACGTGGATCGCCGGGGTCGCGGAGGGGCGAATCGAAGCGGGAACGGGTTCGGCCACAACACGGCAATTGGTCTCGCACGCGAAGCGGTTTTCGTTTACCTGCGGGGCGTTGGCACTGATCGCCGCCGCGATGATGACGCTGTGGCCTAGGCTACCGGGCATCGCAACAATGGATCACTCGTACGGACGAATCACAGCCGGCTTTGCGGCGAACCTTTTTCTTTTGCTGGTTTTGCTATGGTCGTCGCGACGGATCGGGCGCCTGACGTTTCAACTGCTTACGATGCTGAGCGTCGTTTCGACGATCGGATTCCTGGTGATGCGGATGATGCCCTTCGTTTCGCATGTCGGCTGACTTAGAGGGGGGCGTTGAAGACCGCGACGGAGCGTATGGCGATGCGAACCAAACGGATCGAGCGACTCCTGAAACTCCTCCAGGCTCTTCAGGAAGGAGTCCCCGTCACCGTGGAAGAGCTTGCACGTTTGATCGACGTGTCTCGTCGGACCGTTTTTCGAGATCTGTCACTTCTGGGCGAGGCGGGGATTCGATTTAACTACGATCGTGAGACGCGTCGCTACACGGCTGAGCGTCCGGCGCTGCTTCCGCCGGTGTCGTTGACTCATGCCGAGGCGCTCTCGTTAATGATGGCTTCCCGATACATGCTCGATCGCCCCTTCGTGACGGATCGTGCGTTGGGGGCGCGGGCAGCGTTGAAACTGGAAAGCATGTTGCCCACGGTATTGCTGGAGTTTTGCGGTCGCATGCTAACACGACAACGCGGGTTAGGCTCAAGGATTCGATGTAGTTTGTTCGATATTGCCGCCAGCGACAACAGACTGGAGTACGGGAACATGGATGTTCGGCAAATAGGTCGGCTGGTGGGTGATCTGGATCG
>JADFRO010000309.1 GCA_022561255.1 Planctomycetota bacterium
CGATGAAAGGTGCGTAGCGTGATCGCAAGCGCCCCTTGACCCGTGCGGCCATGCAATCAAACGCTCCGACATCGCCCGCCGTCCCGGACGAGGTGATTGAGGCGATTACGCGCTTACGCGCACCGATCGCGATTTCCCACGTCGTCCCCGACGCCGACGCCCTTGGTTCAAGCTTGGCGACGGTGCTCTCGTTCGGGAGCGACGGTCGTGACTTCAAGTTGGCACTACCGGATGGATCACTTTCGCAGCGCCTGGCGTTCCTCGCCGAGCTCGCCGGCTTCTCCATCGCCTCGGCTGACGATTTTGCCAGAGCCGACGGCTTCGTCGTCCTCGACACCGCCAAGAAAAAGCGATGCAACGTGGGCGCCGATCTCAAACAAACGGACTGGTCCGCCGGGCGACCCGTTATCAACATCGACCACCACGAAGGCAATACGCGCTTCGGCGACATCAACTGGATTGTCGGTGACGCGGGGAGCACCTGCGAGCTAGTGTTTTACTTGCTCCGCGCCGCTGAGGTTCCGATCACGCCGGCCGTCGCATCGCTGCTCTACGCGGGAATTCAGACCGACACGCTCGGTTTTTCACTCCCGTCCACTACCGCCGCCGCGCTGCACGCCGCCGCCTTCCTCATCGAGAGCGGAGCCGACGTAGCCCTGCTCGGCGAGCGACTGGGGCGTAGCCAACGAAAAAGTGAGTTCGAACTGCTACGCGTGGTCTACGCGAATACGAAGATCGTCGGAGAAGGCGACATCGCCTACAGTTTTGCAGGTTACGACGAGATTCACGACGCCGGTTGCACCGCGGCTGACATCGACGACCAGATCAGCGTTCCGCGGTCGCTCGACGGCGTTCGCTTGGCCATGCTGTTTACGGAAGGTCGGAAAGGTGCTACGCGCATCAACTTTCGCGGATCGGGAGACGTGACCGTGGTCGATCTCGCCAGCGAGTTCGGCGGCGGCGGGCACAGTCAAGCCGCCGGTGCCGTTGTCGATGGGACGCTCGACGAGGTTATCGCCAAAGTGATTCGCCGAGCGAAGGAGTACATCAAAAAGTTTTCGTGAACGTTGGCATAACAGATTCGACGCCGCTTCGCGCGAGCGGCGATTTCGGGAACCCCAAATATGAGTAGCATCGAAAAAGTGGCCGTCATAGGTTTGGACTGCGCCGAGCCGTCGCTGATGTTCGAGCAGTGGATCGACGATCTTCCCAACATCAAGCGTCTCATGGCCGGCGGAACCTACGGCCACCTCACCAGCTCCATGCCGCCCATCACCGTTCCCGCTTGGAGTTGCATGACCGCCAGCAAAGACCCCGGAACCCTGGGCATCTACGGCTTTCGCAACCGCGGCGATCGCTCCTACGACAAGCTCATGATCGCCACGTCGCTCGCCGTCAAAGAGCCGCGAATCTGGGACATCATCGGACCGCAGGGCAAGCAATCGATCATCGTCGGCGTTCCCGGCACCTACCCCATCACGCGCCCGCCGGTGGGTCACATGATCACAAGTTTCCTGACACCCGGCACCGAAGACCCCAAAATAACGTGGACCCATCCCGCGCCGCTTCGAAAAGAGATCAACGCTTTGGTCGGCGAGTACATGGTCGACGTCAAAGGTTTCCGAACGGACGACAAGAAGTGGCTTCTCGATCAGATTTACCTCATGACCGAAAAGCGGTTCAAGGTCGTGCGCTATCTGCTGACCAACAAGCCGTGGGATTTATTTTGGATGGTGGAGATGGGTACTGACCGAATCCATCACGGCTTTTGGAGCTGCATGGACGAGAGCCATCACGCTCACGTTCCCGGAAACGAGTTCAAAGATGCGATCTTCGAATACTACAAGTACATCGACAAGGAAATCGGCCAGACCCTCGACTGCATGGACCTCGACAAGACAGCCGTATGGATCGTCAGCGATCACGGCGCCAAGTCGATGGTCGGCGGTTTCATGTTCAATCAATGGCTCATCAACGAGGGGCTACTACACTTCAACGAGCCGCCCAAGCCCAAACAGCGCTTCGACGTTAAGGACGTCGATTGGAGCAAGACCAAGGTCTGGGGAGAGGGCGGGTACTATGGCCGGTGCTTCATCAACGTGGAAGGGCGGGAACCTAGCGGGACCGTTCCTCAATCGCAATACGAAGCTTTTCGAGACGAGGTAGCCGCCAAGATCGAAGCCGTAACCGATCACAACGGCGCGTTGATGGGCAACAAGTGCTACAAGCCCGAGGAGATTTACGATCGCGTCAACCGCATCGCGCCGGACCTGATCGTCATTTTCGGCGACCTCCGCTGGCGCTCCGTGGGCCAGGTTGGAAACGACAGCATTTACACATTCGAAAACGATACCGGTCCCGACGACGCCAATCACGCACAAGAGGGTATGTACATCTACACCAACCCGTCGATCCCCGCGCAAGGTCGAGTCGACTCGCCGACACTTTACGACGTTACGCCAACGATCCTTACCCAACTAGGCCTGCCCGTCCCGTCCGACATGCGCGGTAAGCCGTTGCACGCAGCCGTAACCTGAGTCTTGATCTTAATCCTAGTCTCATTGTTCTGCGCCGTCCGGATTGAACTCCAAATGTTCTGAGCCGCGGGCTTCAGCCCGCGCGGTGTTGCTGATCCGAGCCGCGGGCTTTAGCCCGCGCGGTGTTGTTGATCCGAGCCGCGCCCGTGAGGAAGCGGGCCTTTGCACGTGTGCGCCCTATCATCCCCCCTTGCCAACGGGGGAAAGAGGGGGGGGCGACCGGAACGAGAGTAGAGCACGATCCGTAGCACGGTAGGGTTCATTCCACGCGTGGCACGCGGCATGCGTTCTTAAGGTCACATCTGGGAGACGTCGCGAATCGGCTCTTGCCCACTGGTTTTGGCTTGCTCTGGGAGGGACCGTTCGGGTAGAATGACGCGGTCTTTCCGGTGATGGAGTCTCAACTCATTACGGAGAAAGAACCATTTCAGGTCGAACGTCAGGTCGGGTATTTGTCGCGCTAGCCGTTGTGTTAGGTGCCCCGTTTTCGGGCGTCGCGCAGGCCCAGCAGAAGATATACTGGACCGACGCTCTTGCGGATAAGATCGTTCGCGCCAACCTCGACGGTACGGGTGTGGAAGAGCTGATCGTATCTGGGCTGGATACCCCGCGAGGCATCGGTCTCGACATGGTTGCCGGCAAGGTGTACTGGGTCAACGCTGGCACGCAATCCATCAACCGTGCGAACCTGGACGGTACGAACGTCGAGGTGGTCGTTGCGGATATCGGCGTCGACCCGGATGCCATGGCCCTCGATCTGCGAACGGGCTGGGTTTACTGGATCGATGTGGATGGCAGCGCAATCCGGCGTGCCCATCTCGACGGCTCAGGCAAGGAGGATTTGGTGACGACCGCCCCGAGCCAGCGCAAGGGTCTCACGCTGGACCTGGGCCAAGGGAAAATGTACTGGACCGATTCCGAAGCCGGTGAGATTCAGAGGGCCAACCTTGATGGTACCGACGTCGAAGTCGTTTTGGAGATACTAGGTTATACATCGTTGGCAGCGGTGGCGCTTGATCTGAAAGCCCGGCAGATCTATTGGACGGATTGGGGCAGCGACTCGATCTACCGCGCAAACTTGGATGGCACCGAAAAACTGCGGCTGGTCAGATTCTATTTGGCCGGCCCGCACGGGATCGCCCTCGACCTCGGGGCCGACAAGATGTACTGGACCGACGTCGGCTATAACAAGATTGAACGGGCGAACCTGGACGGCTCGGACCGAGAGGAGTTGCACACCATCGGCCTGAGCGATCCGTGGGACATCGCTGTAGTGCCGGAT